>JALSJD010000197.1 GCA_026989535.1 Cyclobacteriaceae bacterium | reverse complement strand
TTTTGGGCATATCATTGGTGGGTTATTCTTTTTATTACTATCCGTTGCCGCATTAACTTCTTCTATCTCCATTTTAGAAGTACCAGCTTCTTATTTTATGGATGAGAAAAAATGGAGCCGTCAAAAAGCTGCTTGGGTAGTGGGTATATTAGCGTTTGTAGTAGGCATTCCTTCTGCACTCACCGCCATTGATGGCAATTTCTTTAATGAAATTACGATGCCTTGGTTCCAAGGAACCACAGTTACAGGCTTCTTCGATATTTTAGATACTATTTTTGGTTCATTCTTTATTGTGGTGGTAGCACTAATGACGAGTGTTTATGTGGGTTGGGTACTCGATATTAACACCGTTGTAAAGCATATTGGCGATGGCTCTGAAGGGTTTAATAAATCGTATATGGGCATTGTGCCTTCTAAAGTGTTTGTAATAATGCTTAAGTACGTAATTCCTGTAACCATTTTAATGGTGTTGCTTAATATGATGGGACTTGGATCTTTTGCTGGAGCCTAGTGAGCACGCTTAAATTCATTGCGGTTTTTTGTGGCTCCAGTGCTGGAGTTAACCTAGCTTATGCCAATAAAGCGGAAGAGCTCGGAACCTATTTGGGAGCCAACGGATTTCATTTGGTGTATGGAGGAGGCAATATTGGCTTAATGGGTATTATTGCCAATGCAGCACTAAAAGCAGGTGGGGAAGTTACAGGTGTTTTACCGCATTTCCTTAATAAAAAAGAAGTGGGTCACGTGGCTCTTAGTAAGCTAATTTTGGTGGATTCGATGCACGAGCGTAAGCAAAAAATAGAGGATCTATCAGATGCTTTTATTGCCATGCCAGGTGGTTTTGGCACTTTAGAAGAAGTAAGCGAAATGCTTACATGGGGTCAACTTGGCTTGCACCAAAAACCCATTGGCCTGTATAATATTAATGGGTTTTACAATTCGCTTTTACAGCAAATGGATGGTATGGTACAAGAGGAGTTTTTAAAACCCCAAAACCGGGCAATGGTATTAGAAGGCACAGCCCCCGAACAACTTGTAACAAGCCTTAAAAATTATGCACCTGTTGCAGTACTCAAATGGCTAAAACCCGACCAGTCCTAGTTACTTTCGTTCGTTTACGAACAAAAAAACAGGGGTGAAAAAAATGGCCTAAATCAATTAAATTGTCGTTAAAGGAGGGAAAGGTAATTGTTCTGGTTTTGTACTTTTACGGTATAGTTCTTGAATACCTACGTATGTGATTAAAAAACCACTTCAAAATATTCTTCACGAGCTTTTGGCCTTAAAGCCTTCTCTTTGGGTACAAATAGGAGGAATGTCATCGGCCATTAGTTTTGGTGTGTTTTTATTTAGCATTCACCAAACCATTCACTCTAACCTAGGAATTGCACTTATTATAGTACTGGAGCTACTCATTATTATTTTTTCAATTACTACTTTTTCTATTTACCTTACCAAAAGAGGGTTTGGCAATGCTGAAAAATTGGGTTTACGAAAAATCCTTGGCACCTCTAGTTTTCGATTATTTACCGAAGTGGCCGTTAGAACTACCCTGCTTATCATCTTATCCATACTTATAAGTATTGGCATTATGGATGTTTCTACCTGGCTCGTAGGGCTCAGTTTTGAGTATATGCTCCAAAGCATTGGAGTGCTTCAATTTGGCACGTTACTCTTGGCCGTATTTTTGGTTTCAGAAGGGGTGTTGTTTATAATTATTGGCATAGCACTTGCTCCCAATTTAAAAGAAAACATTAGCGAAACCACCAACTTCGAAAAGTACTGGTTTAGTAAACTGGAGAAACTGCTTTCTAGCACAAGCCTTTGGCTATCACTTCTCATAGCCCTTTTGCTTGTATTATTGATAGCTCTTTTTAAACTGCCTATTTCAATAATGCTGCTACTTATTGGTTTTTATATCTTTTTAGTTGCTTGGGTCTTTTATAATAAGTATGTGTAAATAAGTAAAGGCTACAGAATAGTCGAAGTTATTTTATGCCATCACTCCGTAAAAATTTGTTTTTTTTGGCAAGTTTTGCCCGAAGACTGAAGTGTACGAAAAATGGTTAAAACCATTTGTGTACATTATAAATTTAACATAGCCCACGGTTTAAACCGTGGGCTATGTTAGCCTAAACCACAAAAACCGTTTTAACGGTTTTAAATAAAACATTAGATTCATTCCATAAAACATATCATACAAGAGTCAGATTGTTGTTATTTTTTGGTCTGACTATTGTCAGACCTTGATTACCTTGTTAAAAAAACAACTGACTTTTGTTTGCAGCTACGCTGCGTTAGGTGTTAATAAGGCAAAAAACACAGCAATAGCAACGCTATTGCGAGTATTTTTAACAAAATTAACGAGCAAGAGAAAAAGTCAAAACGATGAGTTATTTCTTTACAATTCCTAAGAGAAAGAGCATAACTGTTATTGGTAATTCGTAAACAGAACAACCCACTATAAATACAGAGGAACAAGTATATTTGTTGTTCTTAATTGTACAGGATGTTGTCATTTTTTAACGGGTTGGCTTTTGGCATTATATTTATCTTTTCGATTGGTCCTGCCTTTTTTCTATTAATTCAAACAAGCATAGAGCAAGGCTTTAAAAAAGCAGCCTTGGTGGCATTTGGCATTTCTTTAGCCGATATCCTTTATGTAGTAATGATTATGAGGGGAGTAACCTCTTTGTTAGAAAAGCCATCCATACGTTTTTGGGCAGGTATTATTGGTGTGACTCTCTTAATTGCCTTTGGACTGTTTTCCTTTTTTAAACGACCAAAAATCAATGTGAAATCAGAAAACCATACGCCCGAAGGGAAACTGAAAAGTTTAGGCACAGGGTTTTTCTTTAATTTGTTTAACCCCTCCACCGTTATTTTTTGGTTGAGTTTGGTTTCTATTGTAGAAATCAATTTTGGCTACTCGGGCAATCAAAAATTGATGTTTTTTAGTGGGGTTTTAACCACTATTTTAAGTACCGACCTTACCAAATCCTTTTTAGCTCAAAAGTTAAAACGCTTTTTAACGGTAAGGGCTATTAGCATCTTAAACAAAGTGGTTGGGGTTATTCTAATTGGATTTGGGGTTAGTTTGCTTACCCAGTTATTTTAAGGGCATCTCTATTAACTCCATTTTGTTTACCAACTTGGTCTTGAAAACCACAAAAAAACCCAACTAACTTGCTTTCTATCGTAAAAATGGATGTGGATTACCCTTGCAATTATTGGGGAAAATTCTATCGCTTCATTTCAACTTTAACATTATACAGCATATGGTCTAATGCTTCACTCCAGGTTTCATCTGCATCCCATTTGGGGCCAAGGTAGATGTTTCCGGTTCGTAGATGCTTAATATAGTACTTATACACAAGGCCGTTGGCAGGAATTCTTCGTACCGTTAATTTGCCATTATTATAAATTTGAGTGGTATAAGTATCCTGGTCTTCGTTTACCTTATAATTAAGTAATTTTTTTATGTCGATACCGGGTGCATGCAGTCTTAATAAAATGTAACTAAAGCCATTTTTGCTCAATTCAATATCCGAAATAGAAGGATCAACCAATTCATAACGATAATCATACCCTTTCATTTTTTCGGTCAATACTTTATTGTTTTTTACATTCAGCATGTTCGATTCTTCTACTTGCTTGGCCACTAGGTTATTAATTACACCACTTGGTTTTGGGCTTGGAATATCCACCATTTTAAAGGTAGGAACAGCCATTTTTCCAAAATCAAGGTCGGTTAGGTAGCCTTCCACATGTTCGCCCCACACCATCTTAACATCATCAAAAAATTCGGGAGAGTCGTTAATGAGCAAATTTTTGCGGTCGTATCTATTCGCAGCCGAAGCCACCTTAGAGAGTACTTTATCAAAATCTTTGCCTTGGGTTTTCCACCCCACTTGCCCATTGGAGTAAAGCGAGGGCTTCCCATTAAACTTAGAGGCTAAAATCACATATCTTGTTACTTCTTTATTCTTTTTTTGATACACCACTCGGCTCAGCACAATGATGTTTTTTATCTCCCGTTTTTTCCACGCTTCCGAAAACCCGTACTGGCTGTCTTTGCCAGCAAAAACTTGTTTAAGGCTGTAATAACCCACCACATCAATTCCTGCCTTTGAAAACACCTCTTGGGCTTCTTCAATTAAAGGTTCAGCCGTTTTGTTAAAGGTTTGCTCGGCTAAAACTTTTGTGGTATTAACCAGCACAATAGTTTTACCGTTGCGAATGGTTTCGGGCAAAGAACCTGTATAGTTTAAAAAAACTAATCCTGCCACGTTAATCTCTTCATCTTGTGCAAAAAGAGGTTGATTTAAAGCCAAGCCAAGCAATAAAAGGAGTACTTTATTTTTCATAGAGTAAGAGGGTTGTTTTGGTAAAGATAACGCAATTTTTAAAGTGAAATTATTTTATAAAGGCTAAATCTCAGAACAACTGCCCCCATGACATCTTCTTCATTGACTTCATATCATAGTATCAACCTATAACTTTATTTGTCAATAAAGAATATATTGCACTTGTGGCTTTTTCAGCAGCACCTAAATAACAGTGAATTAATATCCCTTCAACACCTCGTCCAAATCGGCAATTAAATCCTCTGCATCTTCAATGCCTACTGAGAAGCGAATAAGTCCATCCGAAAGTCCATTTCTCTCACGTTCTTCTTTAGGTATCGAAGCGTGGGTCATGCTAGCAGGGTGATCCACCAGAGATTCAACCCCACCCAAGCTCTCTGCTAAGGTAAAAAGGGTAAAGGAGGAAACCAGTTTCATTGAATCTTCTAAACTTAAGTCGAACTCCACCGAAACAATGCCACTATAACCACTCATTTGTTTTTGGGCAATATCGTGGTTGGGGTGGCTGGGCAACCCCGGGTAATATACTTTTTTTACCTTAGGGTGGTTATTAAAATATGCAGCTATTTTGGTTGCATTGGCAAAATGCCTTTCCATTCGTATGCCCATTGTTTTAACTCCTTTTGTGGTAAGCCAATTATCAAACGGGCTGGGGTTTAGCCCAATGGCCATACGAGCAAAATCAAGTTTTTCTTTCCAAGTCTCGTGGTTGGTAACCACCACCCCACCTATTACATCGGAGTGCCCGCCAATGTATTTGGTGGTACTGTGCATTACAAAATCGGCACCTAAATTAAGAGGGTTTTGAAAGTAAGGTGTGGCAAAGGTGTTATCAACCACCGTAAGCACATTATATTTTTTAGCCATAGTAGTAATGGCTTCAATATCCGAAATTCTTAAAAGCGGATTGGTAGGTGATTCTAAAAATAAAAGCTTTGGATTGGTTTTTAGCTTTGCTTCAACGGCAGCTAAATCTTGCGTATCTACGGTAGTAAAATCAATGCCAAACTGACTAAAAACCCTACTAAATAATCGGTAAGTGCCGCCATACAAATCATTAGCAATAACCACTTTATCATTTTTAGAAAGGCTGGAAACGATGGCTGTAGTTGCCCCAATACCTGAAGAAAACACTGTGGCCACTTTGCCTTGCTCTAAGGCAGCTAATGTGGCTTCTAAATTAGTAAAGTTGGGGTTGCCAGCTCTGGTATAATCATAACCCTTGTGGTTATTTGGCGACTCCTGTGCATAGGTAGAAGTCATATAAATAGGAGGAATTACTGCACCTGTTTCCTTATCTGGGGCTTGCCCTATATGTATTGCTTTGGTAGAAAATTTCATTATTATTCGATTATTTTTTAGTCCGTCATTACGAGAAATTTTGTTTAAAATTTCGTGGTAATCTTTTCAAGATTAACAGAATGCCACGAAAACATGTAATTTATAATTCTATTATATGTAATTACGTTTTCTCGCATTGACGTATTAACTTGATTTTGTATTTCTTCTTCTATAAGCTATGTCCCTGATCCAACATCCATTGGTCGTTATAAAATTTGCTCATATATTTTACGCCACTATCAGGAATAACCGTAATAATGGTTGCTGGTTCTTTAAGCGTGGCAGCAAGTTTTAATGCAGCCCACACATTGGCACCCCCAGTTCCACCTCCAAAAATGCCTTCTTCTCGGGCAAGTTTACGTGCCATTTCAAATGCATCTTGGTCTGTAAATTGATACATTTCATCCACTACCGAAAAGTCCATGGCGTGGGCAATATGGTCTTCGCCAACGCCCTCTACTTGGTAGGTGTTTTCCTCTGGTTCAGGCTCTACCCCTGTTTTAAAATATTCGTAATAAATAGAGCCAAATGGGTCGGGCATTATGTTTTTTACATTCGGATTTTGATCTTTTAAATATTGGCCAATGCCGCTAATAGTGCCACCTGTACTGCCCGAAGCCACAAAATGAGTTACTTTTCCATTGGTTTGCTCCCAAATTTCAGGCCCTGTGCTTTTATAATGAGCTTCAGGGTTTTTCTTATTATCGTATTGGTTTAGCATAAAGCTGTTAGGCGTTGCAGCGGCTAAGCTTCTTGCTTTATTTACATAATGTTCGGGCGAATCTGGTGCGGCTGAGGTAGGGCAAACAACCACTTCAGCCCCAAAAGCTTTAAGCGCATTTTGTTTTTCAATGCTAACCTTATCAGGCATGGTTAAAATAGCTTTATAGCCACGAATGGCAGCATTCATTGCCACTGCTGCTCCTGTATTACCCGAAGTGTTTTCTATAATAACACCTCCTTTAACTAGTTTGCCTGTTTCAATGGCGTCATCAATAATATGGTTTACAATTCTATCTTTAATGCTACCGCTTGGGTTAAAGTACTCGAGTTTAACATAAATATTGATATGGGGATATGGGTTAATTTTTTGAAGCTTTACAAGAGGTGTGTTGCCAATGGTTTGTAATACAGGATTCGCCATAATTGTTGATTCTAAAAATGTAGTGCAAAAGAAACATAAAGAAAGGTGAAATGTGAGAGATGAAATGAGAAAGATGAAATGTGAGAGATGAAATAAAACGTAGAACTCTTGATTTTAATCTTTAACCTTTAACCTTCTTTCTTTAAAATAAGTGTCAATTTGGGCAACACTCCACGTATTAAATGTTTGTGCTTTGGTTAGCCCCCCTTTTCTGCCCACACAAACTCCGTAATACATATCCTTAAACCCATCGGTGGCGTGAGCATCGGGGTTAATACTTAAAATCACACCTTTCTCTAAGGCATACCTCACCCACCGCCAATCAATATCTAATCTTTGAGGGTGTGCATTTATTTCAATAATAACTCCATACTTAGCACAAGCATCAATAATTTTTTTATGGTAGATGGGGTAGCCTTTTCTAATAAGAAGTAGCCGACCTGTCATATGCCCCAGCATAGTGGTAAATGGGTTAGCAATGGCAGTTAGCAATCGGTTGGTGGCCTTAGTAATGTCCATACTTAATCCGGAGTGGATAGAGGCTACTACAAAATCGAATGTAGCCAAGGTGTCATTATCGTAGTCTAAGGCGCCATCGGCTAAAATATCAGCTTCAATGCCTTTAAAAATTTTAAAAGGGGCCATCTTTTTGTTCAGTGCGTCTATCTCCACGTGTTGCTTTTTAACCGTTTTTTCAAACATACCGTTGGCATAAAAGCTTGTTGCTTTGCTATGGTCACTTATCCCTATATATTGATACCCCTCCTCTTTGCAGAACTGCGCCATTTCTTCCAAGGTGTTTTCTCCATCGCTGTAGTTGGAGTGGTTATGGAGCGGACCTGTAAGGTCTTTGTACTCAATTAATGTGGGTAACTCCTTTTTTTGAGTAAGTGCTAGCTCCCAAGTTCCCTCTCTAAGTTCGGGTTCGCAATACGAAATACCCACGGCTTCATAAATTTCTTCTTCAGAGTTAAATGAGTTCGATTCGGCCATTGATTTTAGAGAGCCTTTTGCGAATTGGTGAGTTAAATGACTTTGTGTTCCTGTTTTTAAAAGCAGGGTGGAATAGAAATTTTCTGTACTCGCAAAATGAAAAACCACTTCAACAGGCTCTATTTCAATGGTTTGCCCACGCCAGGTAAACAGCCCTGATTTGGAAGGGCTTTTTTCAATATCCTCAAAACTCATCAATATATCATTAACAGCTATTAGGCTATCGAATGCAAATACAAACTCTAATTGATTGATTACTTCCCATTTTCGCCTTAATTTCCCAGCAAACTCAATAGCAGCATTCGGCATTTCTCTTTTTATCTTTTTTCGGATATGGGTAGCCAATTGTTCTGCTACTGCATAATGAAGGTAGCCTTCCGATTCTTTTGCAAAAGCAAGTACTTCCTTTATATTAGTAATAGTTTTAGCACCAAACCCTTTGAGCTTACTAACTTTTCCGTTTTGTATGGCTAATCCTAAGGCTTCGGAGCCATCTATGCCAAGCTCTAACCAAAACGTTTTTAACTTTTTAGCACCTAAGCCTCTTAGTTTCATTAGCTTAAGTAACCCAATAGGCGTTTGAGCCTTTAGCTCTTCTAATTTTTTGCACGTCTTGTTTTTATTAATTTCATCGATGGCATTAGCAATGCTTTTGCCAACGCCCTCAATCGTTTCTAATTGAGATAATTCGAGATTTGCTAATTTTAGAGGAGTGCGCTCTAAATTATAAATCGCATTGCTGTAGCTTTTAATCTTAAAATCATCTTCGTTGTGCAGCTCCATAAAAGCAGCAGTATTGCTAAGCAGTTTAATTATATCTTTATTCTTCATTGATTTTAACTCACATTATGCGATAGAATTTAAAAGTAGTTGAAATTTTTATTTAGTAATGCGATAAAGGCAATGAAATCAACTTATTTTGTTGTGATACGTAAACTTTGCAAGCTCTGGCTGTAAAAATTTAACAAATGCATAAATTTTTATTTTTATTTTTCATCCTCCCATTTTTTGGTTACGCCCAATTAGAACAACCTCAACGGTTTGAAACAGAACTAGAAGGGTATGATGCAGAGTATGAAATTATTATTGGAGGAACAAACGGGGTTATTTTATACAGAGCCTTAAACGAATATGATAAAAAAGGGGGCCAGTTATGGGATTTTGTACGGCTTGACACGGCACTTAATGTTACTTGGCAGAGGCGTGTTTATTTAGAAAAAAATATTGACTTTAAAGGATTTGATTATTCAATGGAGAGTTATTTTTTCTTGTTTCAACAAACAAGCGGAAACTCAAAAGATCTTAAGTTAATGCAAATGAAAAGCGCTAATGGGGATACGCTTAGATATACAATTAAAAATTTAGTGCCACTCATACTCACAGAGTTTGAGGTTACTGATGGGGCTGCCATTATTGGAGGTTATTATAATAGAGAGCCAGTGGTTATGCACTATAGTTTTAAAGAAAATAAAATTAAAGTGTTGCCAGGCATCTTTGGTTCTAAAACAGAATTAGTTCAGCTAAAAGTTGATGATGAATCGTTAACGGTGCTGGTAAGCGATCGCACATTTGATAAACGAAACACATTAACCATTAAATCCTATGATATTGAGGGCGATTATTTGAATACTTTTAGGTTTAACCCAGATTATGATAAGGGGCTAATTTTTGGTCGGTTAGCCGAAATGGAAGATATTAGAAACCTTATTGTAGGTACTTATGGAGCCAAAAAATCAGATTATTCGCAGGGTCTTTTTTTAGGATTGGTTGATCAGGAAAATAAGCAAAATATAGAGTATTTTAATTATGCCGATTTTGATAATTTTTTTAACTATATGAAAGCCAAAAGGCAGAAACGAATATCTGACAAAATAGACAGGAAAAAAGTAAAAGGGAAAAAGGTGAAATTTAACTATCGCCTGTTGGTACATGAGGTATTTAAACAAGGCGATACATATATTTTGCTTGGGGAGGCCTTTTATCCTAAATACTCTTCACCTTCAGCCTCCAATGTTGGTTTTTACCCCGGTCAATATGGAGGCTATGGTTATGGTACGCAGGATTATATGCCATTGAATTTTGCAGGCTACCGTTATACCCATGGCGTGGTGGCCGCTTTTGACTCAAAGGGTATAATGCTTTGGGACAATAGTTTTGAAATAGAAGATGTGCTTTCTTATTCGTTAGAACAGTTTATTCATGCTGCATTTACCGATCATGGAATCGTTCTTTTATACCTGTATGATAACCAAATCAGAAGTAAAATAATTAGTGGCAATGAGGTAATTGAAGGAAAGAAATTTGATGACTTAAAATTAAGTTTTGAAGATGATAAAGTAAATAATTATACATCAACCAAAATTGGAGGCCTCGAAAAATGGTATGGCAATACGTTTATTGCCTATGGGGTTCAGCGCATTAAAAACTTGAAAGATTCCGGTGTAAAACTTAACCGAAAAGTGTTTTACATTAATAAAATTGTATATCATTAATTAGGTAGAATAGATTTTGCTAACTTTATGCAAAGCGTTTTTTTTGGCATAAAATAAGAGAAAATGAAAAATTTATATAGGGCGTTTATAGGTGTAACCGTTATCAGTTTGCTTTTATTTAATGCGTGTACACCCGAGGATGTTATTGTGGAAGACCTCTCTGTAAAACTAACCAAAGGAAGCTGGACTTTTAATAGTGTGGAAGCAGGGAGCGATTTTCTAAATTCAGGATATGAAATAACCTATGGAGGCAATGTGCTTTCTTTTTCTAGTGATGGTACCTGTACTGATGAATTGCTTGGTGTAAACGGTAATGGAACCTGGTCGCTCAGTGGAAATCAAGACGAACTCACGTTACGTATAACGTATGATGATTCAGACACAAGAAATGAAGTTTGGCGCATTATAAGCATAACAGATACAGAACTAAGGTATAAGTTTGATATTTCACCCAATACGTTAGAAATGACCTATATTCAGTAGTTGTGCTTCATTAAAAAAACTAAAATGACCTTAAGAGGAAAAACCGTTAGAATAATTGTACATGAACCATTCGAATGGAATTATGGGAATCTCTTTGGAACAATTGAAGATGATAGAGGTGACAAAACCTTAAAAGTAAGGTTGACTAATAAAATCAAAGGGGAAAAACTGACAAGTGACTTAATAGAACTTAAACCGAGGTATGAAAAGGAAACTTTTAAACCTCTTTTACAGAATTATTCAGTAACTGTTGGAGGAGCTTTGATAGAAGATAATTCTGAGAACTTTGATTATATAATTATTGGAACTGTAACGGTAGATTAAGCAAAATGGACAGAAACCAAAAAGACAGAATATTAAGAGTAGAAATAGACAACTCAGGCAGACTACATTTGACACCTAAAAAAACCAAATTTCACGGTTTAAACCGTGAGCGATATTAGCCTAAACCACAAGAACGGTTTTAAATAAACATTATAATAGACCAAGTTCATTCCATAAAATATATCATACAAGAGTCAGATGGCTGTTATTTTTGGTCTGACTATCGTCCGACCTTGATTGCCTTGTTAAAACTTTTATTTGCAACTACGCTGCGTTAGGAATTAATCAGGTTAGACATATTGTCTTTGCATTTGAACTCTCGCATTTTTTATTAATCTTTATAGCATGAGAAAACAAGCCAGCCTTACCTTCCTTTTGCTAGTCTTTTTATCTTCTTCTTTTGCACAAAGTCAAAATTTCACACATCAAGACAGTATTCGTGGCTCCATAACCCCCGAGCGTGCTTGGTGGGATTTAACCTACTACCACCTCCAAATTAAGGTAGATATTGCCAACAAATTGTTTGCAGGGCAAAATACTATTCATTATACGGTACTTGAGTCTGGCAAACGGCTACAGGTTGACTTACAGCCTCCGCTCAAAATTACCAAAGTAATGCAAGGAAAGGAAGAGCTGTCTTTTACCCAAGATGGCAACGCTTATTATGTATCGTTTAACACGCCACAAGTAAAAGGAGCTACAAACAACATCATCGTTTTTTATGAAGGCAACCCACAAGTAAGCGTACGCCCACCTTGGGGTGGAGGTGTTACCTGGAGCAAAGATGATAATGGAAACGATTTTATTGCCACCACCTGCCAAGGCGATGGTGCCAGCCTTTGGTGGCCTTGCAAAGATCATATGTATGACGAGCCCGACAGTATGCTTATTAGTATTACCGTGCCCAAACATTTAACAAACGTATCTAACGGCAGGCTACGCAGTGTGGTTAAAAACAAAGACAAAACCCGCACCTTTAATTGGTTTGTAAGCAACCCCATAAATAATTACGGAGTAAATATAAACATTGGCGACTATGTGCGTTTTT
>JALSJD010000196.1 GCA_026989535.1 Cyclobacteriaceae bacterium | reverse complement strand
TGCTAATTTTAGCAATGTATTTTTACCTGAGCATACCACTTTTATAATGGCCTTATTTCAAAACTCTGTACTTAATAGATATCTAAAACTACAAGATGCACAGACTATTGAAAAAGCCTATGCAACCTTTACCACCTATTTTCATAATGCGGCACGGCAGCAGAATATTAGAGAGGCCAAGGAAGAGCAATTTCAAGAAGGTTTTTTACGGGAGCTGTTTGTAAACGTACTGGACTATACGCTTAACCCCGAACCCAATTTTAATTTAACCACCGAACTTAAAAACGAAAAAGGAGCAAAAAAGGCCGATGGTGCTATTCTTAAAGAAGGACAAGCCATTGCGGTAATTGAACTAAAAAGCACTAAAACTAAAGATTTAGAAAGTATTAGGCAACAAGCCTTTGATTATAAAGCCAACCAAACAGGCTGTGTGTATGTTATTACTTCCAATTTTGAGAAACTTCGGTTTTATGTAAATAATGCAGTGGAGTTTGAAGAGTTTAACCTCTTTAACTTAACACCTGAACGGTTTGCACTGCTATACCTGTGCTTGCACCAAAGCAATGTGATTAACCATAAACCGCTCGAAATTAAAAATGCTTCGATACGGGAAGAGGAAAATATTACTAAAAAGTTTTATGCCGATTACTCCGTTTTTAAAAGAGAGCTATACCGTGATTTAGTAAAGCTTAATGTAAAAAATGAGGTGTTTAGAGAGGAACTCATTAACCAAGATGCCGATAGAGCGACTAAAAATATAAAGCTTACTCTTTTTAAAAAATCACAGAAATTAATAGACCGTTTTCTGTTTATATTTTTTGGTGAAGATAGGGGCTTACTGCCTCCCAATTCTACTATTAAAATATTAGAACAATGGAATAAGCTAAAAGAACTAGACGAAATAGTGCCGCTGTACACTCGGTTTATTAAGTACTTTAATTATTTGGATAAAGGCCGAAAAGGCACAGATAAAACAGCTGAAATATTTGCCTATAACGGTGGGTTATTTAAGCCCGACCCTGTGCTAGATAGTATGCTAATAAGCGATGAGCTTTTGTATAAGCACACCAAGGGCTTATCGCTTTATAATTTTGATAGCCAAATTGATGTTAACATACTGGGGCATATTTTTGAAAACTCGTTAAATGAAATTGAAAGTGTAAATGCCGAAATTGAGGGCGTTGATTTTGATAAGCAAACCACGAAGCGTAAAAAGGATGGGGTTTTTTATACCCCTAAGTACATTACCAAATACATAGTAGATAATACCGTAGGCAAGCTTTGCACCGAAAAGAAAGAAGAACTAAAGATAATAGAGGGAGATTTTAACCCGAAGCGGACAAAGGAAACCAAAAAGAAATTATTGGCTGTTTTAAAAGCCTACAGAGAATGGCTGCTTACCCTAACCATACTCGACCCTGCCTGTGGTTCTGGTGCTTTCTTAAACCAAGCGTTAGACTTTTTAATAAAAGAACACCAGTACATAGATGAACTGGATGCCAAATTAACAGGCAGTGCCATTGTATTCCGTAATATAGAAAACACAGTGCTAGAAAATAATATTTATGGGGTTGACCTAAACGAAGAAAGTGTTGAAATTGCCAAACTATCGCTTTGGTTGCGTACCGCACAACCTCGTAGGCAGCTTACCACCCTTAGTAGCAATATTAAATGTGGCAACTCTTTAATAGATGACCCTAAAGTAGCAGGAGACAAAGCCTTTAATTGGCAAAAGGAGTTTCCACATGTGTTTAAGGCTA
>JALSJD010000195.1 GCA_026989535.1 Cyclobacteriaceae bacterium | reverse complement strand
ACAAAAACTCTGCAACGAAATGAACCTAACCAAAACCATTTTTCCCGACTTAAATCTCGTGATTTTCTTTAAAATGGTCTCATCTTAAATCCCTTGAGGTCAGTTGTTCTGATATTAGGATTATAATTTATGTTATTCCAAATAAGAGCCAAATGAATTGATGAACGGAAAAGCAAATGAGCTGATACAAGTAAAAAATACTTTTGGGCAGCTCATTTTAAAATAGTTTACAAAGTTATACCAAACTGCATTCGTTGAAGTACGGGAGCCCCACTATTGTCCTGAAACATATTGCTCATATCGTATTCTATAAATAGGTCTACTCCTCTAATGCCAATTTGCCCTCGTAAACCATAACGAACATCGTTAAGCAAGAAGTTACCCTTATTCTTATCTTTCTTTTTGTCACCGTTATCTCTATAAATGTATTTTGTTCGGCTCCAAATTCGGTAGCCAGCATAGGGGCCTACTCCAAAACGAAAGCCTTTGTCAACATTATTCCAAAGCCTCCACCCATTTCTTTTTTTGCTCCCAAGCGATACCATTGGTATGGCTTTAGCTTGAATATGCCACGTGGAAAGTTTGCTCTTTTCAAAATCTACAGCAGAGTTGTCAAGAACAAAATCTACTCCGGTGGGAGTTTTGTTTAGTCGGGTTCTGGGGTCATCAAATCGATATACATTAAGTGCCGCGTTCACGCCTAAATCCATAAAAAAGGCACCAACCAAATGGGTTCTAAAAGTGGGGCCAAATGCCCAATACCAAGAGCCAATGGGGTTAACTGCATAGGGAGCATTTCCACTCGGAAATTTACCATCTTCGAGGTAGTTATCTAAACCAATATCAATATTAAAATAGAACTGCGACCGAGGGTTGTATTTTTTTTTGCTTCGCTCATTATCAGATGAATATGAATCCCACTCATCATCATCCCAATCAGTTTGGGGTTCAATTTTAGTGATGATAATAGTTGTATCTGTTAAATACTTACTGCCAGTTTCATCTTCAATGGTTAGTACCTTGGTCGAGTCGTCCATTTCGGAGATACTCATATTCAAATCTTTAAGCATTTGATTAATATCGTACTGCGATATTTTTTCTAAATCCTTTTTGTTATCAATATAAAGTACTATTTGGCTGTTTTTACCAAACTTGATAATGATGGTATCTCTTTCAGGGTTTGAGTTGAACCCTGAAAAATTGAGATTGCTAAGACTATTATTGACCGCTAATATGGGCGTAGCTGTTGCTAAGAAGGCAATGAGTAAGCCTCCTAAAAGAGATTTGTAATACGTTGTCATGTGTTAATTGTTTGAGTTATTAATGCTTCCTCTACGGGCAATAAGTCCCGTAGTAATTTTTTCGAAATCAATGAGAGGTCGGTTTCCATCACCAACCTCTTTAAGATAGCTGGCTGCTTTGGCTAGTTTAGGGTGTTTGGGGTCGCCCTTTTTATAAATAATTGTAACAGGCTCAGCCGTAAAGCTATTCGCTTTGGGTAAACCCGCACTACTAATTTGAGTATCAAATGTATAGGCATCACTTAATGGTGCAATGGCAACATTAGGTACCAAGTTAGGTGCTAAATGTGTTGGCAAATCTATCTTGTGTTCGCTCTTACTTGCCCCTGTATTGTTGGATTGTATATAAATAACCGTTGTTGTGTGTAAGATTACGGGCAATGGTATAAATTCTTTTTGAGGATGGGTAGGGCTGATTGGAGCGGAGGCAGTTTCGTAATGCAAGGGGTTAGTGCTATTTAATATTTTATTCCAAACAATGGTTGAAACCATTAGAATGGCGACCACAGAAGCTGCAATCCAGTAATTATTATATTTTTTCGCGGCTGGCAGCTCACTCTCTATGGAGTCCCAAGCAGAGGAAGCAGGGGCTTCTTCGTAATTTAACAAGCTGTTATTAAACAGTTTATCAATTTGTTCTTCCTTATTTTTCATTAGTTGCTTTGTTTTGTTCAACCCTCTCAAAATTTTGAGATTCTCTTTTTAGCACTTCGTTTTTAAGAATGGTGCGTGCTCTGCTTAGTTGCGATTTAGACGTATTTTCGTTTATACCCATCTGTTCGCCTATTTCTTTGTGCGAGTAGCCTTCGATAGCGTACAAGTTAAAAACAGTTCGATATCCAACGGGTAGATTTTCAATCATTTCTAATAGTTCTTGTTCCTCAAATAAGTAATTAGCCTGTCCATAATTTGGCTCAATGTGAGCCTCTTCTATGTCCACTTCTAAATACATACTTTTGTGCTTTCGCAAGTATAATAACGATTCGTTTACCATTATTCTTCGTACCCAGCCTTCAAAGTTTCCAGTACCTGAAAACTGGTTAATCTTATTAAACACTTTTAAAAAACCTGTGACTAATACAGATTCCGCTTCAGCAGTGTCACCAATATATCTACGGCAAACGCCCATCATTTTAGGAGATAGCCTGTCGTACAATAAACGTTGTGCTTTGGCATCTTGCCTTACACATAATGCTATTAACGACTCAAGAGTATTAGATTTTTTGATGGTTAAATTCATTTAACAGATCGTTCACTTAGGTGATACCACTCGTGCCTAATTGGTTGCATCGGCTATCAAAATTAGTATAAAAAAATTGAGGTTTTAACTATTTTATGTCGGGTATATTGATAAGGACACCTCTATTGGACTCTTCATTCAATCATTTTTACTTATCTAAAAATTTGTTGGTGAGGGGTAAAATAATTATTCTTGCAAATAGCCCTAAAACCAAAACTTTTAATGCCGCATAATTTGTACTTCTTCATAATGGAGTTGCTAGCTTTGGTGGGACAGAAAAACTAAGACTGTTTTATATAAAAACAATAACTTAGAAATATGGGAAACTTTCGAATCTTTTTTTGAAAGAAAGGTCGATTTGCTGATTAACTCGTCTATTAAAAATCCATTTTTAAGGAAAAGTATTGAGTCCACTAAAGTTTTAATCTATGAAAAATATTAAAATTACAGTCCTCTTGGCTGTTTTGTTACTTTGCCGTTCGTGGCTATTTGCAGATGTAAGTCTGCCATCCATTATAAGCAGTAATATGGTTTTGCAACAAAACACGCAAGCACCCTTATGGGGTTGGGCCGATGCAGGCGAAAAAATTAGCATTAGTGCCAGCTGGCTCAATAATAATATAACTACAGTAGCCAACCCTCAAGGAGAGTGGATGGTAAAGCTACGTACACCAACGGCAGGTGGCCCTTATAAAATTATAATTAACGGCAATAATAGCATCGTTTTAGATAATATCCTCTCGGGCGAAGTGTGGTTTGCCTCTGGGCAATCTAATATGGCAATGGCGGTTGAAAAATGCAATAATGCTGATGAAGAAATAGCCACAGCAAATTATCCTAACATCAGGTTATTTCATGTAACCCGCAAATGGGCAGATAAACCCCAACAGGATTGTGACGGATATTGGGCTGAAACCACACCTGAGACCATAAAAAAGTTTTCGGGCGTGGCTTATTTTTTTGGGCGTAAACTGTATAATGAGCTGAATGTGCCCATAGGCATAATCAGTGCAAGTAAAGGAGGGTCACCCATCGAATCATGGATGGCAGAGGAAGTGTTAAAGTCTGATCCTGATTTTGATGCCATTTTTGAGATGTGGAAGAAATGGGAAGCAGAATATCCTGAAGTAAATAAAAAATACCAAAAAGAACTCGCTCTATGGCAAAAACAAAAGGATGCAAATCAAGGGCAGGTGCTAGCTAAAATACCTGCTAGGCCAATGGCAGTACATCAAATAAACAGGCCACATAAAAGGCCAAGCCATAATTATAATGGAATGGTAGCTCCTATTATTCCTTTTGCCATTAAAGGAGTTATTTGGTACCAAGGCGAAAGTAATGTAAACAGACCTACGCAATACATAAAATTATTTCAAACTATGATAACAAGTTGGCGAAAAGGGTGGGGTGAAGGGAATTTTCCATTTTACTTTGTGCAGATTGCCCCTTATCGTTACAAAAAAAGCTTGGTTAATGCCTCTCTTTTACGAGAAGCACAAACCAAAGCGTTGTCACTGCCAAATACAGGCATTATAGTAACCACAGATGTAGGCAATATTGAAGATATTCACCCCAAAAATAAGCAGGCTGTCGGCAGTCGATTAGCCTTGCTGGCACTGGCTAAAACATATAAATTTGACAACTTGGTATATACGAGTCCAGTTTATAAACTAATGAAAATTGAAGGCAATGCTATACGACTAAGCTTTGATAATATTGGTTCAGGCTTAACAAGTAAAGAGGAGTTGCTTACCGATTTTGAAATTGCAGGTGCAGACCAAAAGTTTGTTAAAGCAACCGCTATTATTGATGGAGCTACGGTGGTAGTTTCATCCGATAAAGTTACAAATCCGGTTGCCGTTAGGTTTGGTTGGAGTATTATTTCTGAACCCAATTTTTTTAATAAAGAAGGTTTTCCGGCAGCCCCATTTAGAACAGACAACTGGGAATAGAAAAAAACACGTCATTCCTTCGAAGGCGGGGATTCCTAATTGGTCAATCCCATATTTACAGATTCCTGCGAAGGCAGGAATGACGTAACGTTGCTTTTTTGGTTATTATCAGAGAGGATGCTGTTTCGATTACTGTATTATTTAGTGTCTCTTAGAAAACACCTTGTTTTGTAAAACTCACTTATACCTAAGTTGAGCGATTGAGTAGAGATGAGAAGTGCTAAGAGACTGAGAATAAAAAGTTTACAAAAAACACAGGAACACCTACAAGGTGTTGTGAGTATTTTTGTAAGCCTTTTTAACTCAGTACATTAGTGCTTATCGCTGTAATGAATCGCTCAATTTAGGTTATAATGTTGCCAGTTATCTGCCAACATTTTCTCTAACTTTGAGTCCACTCCGAAAACAGGCAATTTTCACAAAAAGAGTTATTTTGGATGAGATTTTCATTTTTAGATATTCGTTGATGCCTGAGTATCAGCTAATTGAAAAAATGAAAAGGTCGCAAAAAGAGCCTTTTTTGGTTTTGGGTGTTTTCGGAGTGGACTCAACTTTGGGGTCTAATTTCTATTTGTTTCGAAAAAAGCTAGACAATCAGGGAAATTGCTCGCATTTTCTTAAAATAAGAGCAGATTAGAGTCAGTTACCCCTTGAGCGCAATAACGTGCTTTATTATCAGCCTGCTAACCTAAGAAGCCGCTCTTTTTCCTTTTTCTGTTTTGCTAATCGGTCTTTGAGCAATTTGCGGCCTATTTTGTGCAGGTTATAGGCACATACTGCACAGCTTACTGCTTTTAATGACTTTTTATATTATAAGTAGGGAAAGTTTTAATTTAAATTAAACCAGTATGATTAAAAGAAAGGATATGTAATATATATTTGCAAAACAACTTTCATAAACTTGCAATATCGTTGTTGTTTATGTATTATTAAAATGCTAAATTCACCTTAGTAAAAAAAATGAGAAGTAAACCCTTGAGCGGTACAGCTATTAATAACAGTAATACTTTTAAAGAAATTAAGGCACAGCCAAGATTGTGGCGAGAAACGTATGATATTATTGAAAATAAAAAAGTGGAGCTCACTACTTTTTTAAATAAGGTCTTAGGCTTTAAAAACATCCATATAATATTAACAGGAGCAGGTACTTCTGCTTATATTGGAGACGTACTACACAAAAGTTTTCAGCGAAAAAGTAAAAGAGTAACCGAAGCCGTTGCCACTACCGATTTAATTTCGCACCCAGAAGATTATTTTAGCCCAGATAAGCCAACTTTATTGGTTTCATTTGCCCGCTCAGGAGATAGCCCAGAAAGCGTAGCTACGGTGGAGCTGGCAGATAAGTATTGCGAAACCCTATTTCATTTAATTATTACTTGCAATGCCGAAGGTAAATTGGCCAAGAATGCAACTAAGAAAAATGCTTATGTGTTGTTAATGCCCAAAGAAGCGAACGATAAGGCCTTGGCAATGACAGGCTCGTTTACCACAATGTTGCTAGCCGGAGTGCTGGTTTCTGACTTGAGCAACTTGAATAAGAATAAAGCGTATGTAGATCGGTTGCTTGCTTATGGAGAAAAAATTATTTCTTCGTACCAGAAAAGGATAAATGTTATTGCCGCTTTAAACTTTAAGCGAGTGGTGTTTTTAGGATCGGGTGCTTTAAAAGGAATTGCCAGAGAGTCGCAGTTAAAAGTGCAAGAGCTTACCGATGGGCAAGTGGTTTGTAAATACGATTCGTTTTTGGGCTTACGGCACGGGCCTAAGGCGGTAATTGATAATGATACCTTAGTCGTTTATTTGTTTTCTTCAAATGAGTTTGTAAACCAATATGAGTACGATTTGGTAAGATCAATAAATGATCAAAAAGAAAAATTATATGAAATAGGTATCGGAGAGGCACTTATAAAAAAAGATAAAATAAACTTAGACCTTTCGATTGAGGTATCAACTAAAAATCACATCCCCGAAGAGTACTTTGCAGTATGTGCAGTGCTTCCGGGTCAATTGCTAGGGTTACATAAATCTATAAATTTAGGTTTAAATCCGGATTCTCCTTCAGTAAACAATTCTATTAATAGGGTTGTTAAAGGGGTTAATATTTATAAACATCAATAATTAGTAAAATGATTTTATGTGTTTGCCCTAACCCTGCAATTGATAAATTTGTAACAGTTGCCACCTTAAAAAAAGGCAAGGTAAACAGGGCCGATAATGAGCAATCTTTTCCTGGGGGCAAAGGGGTTCATGTTGCACTGGGCATTAAAGAATTAGGCGAAGATGTCGCTATTTTGGCCTTTTGGGGAGGTTCTACAGGGCAATGGATTAAAGAGCAGTGCGAAGCCAAAGGTATTGCCTGCTATGGCCCTGATGTAGAAGGCTGGACAAGAACCTGCATTACCCTAAAATCCGAGGATGAATTTAACGAAACAGAACTGTTGGGTAAAGGGCCAACGATTGGGGCTAAAAACCATGCAGATTTTTTGAAAAATTATGAGCAATTAATCGAAAAATCGGAGATGGTTTGTATGAGTGGATCTTGGCCTCAAAGCACAGTAAAGGTCGATTATGCACAACTGATTTTAAAAGCATCAGCGTTTAATAAAAAGGCATTTATTGATTGTTCAGGAAATATGCTCCTGAGCGCATTAGATAAAGCACCTTACGGGGTGCATATAAACCACCACGAAGGGTATGATTTATACAAAACCACCAACCCAATTGAGCTGTTGCATAAAGTGGGGGTAAGTAGCAAAATAGTGGCCATTACCTGTGGAGCCAAAGGGCTTTATCTCTCTGACGGCACTAAGGTTGTTCATGCCTTAAGCAAAATAGAAAAAGTAATAAGCGCAGTAGGTAGTGGCGATAGTTTAATGGCTGGTTTGGTTGTGGCCTGCCAAAGAAGGTATAATTTGGTAGAAACCGCAAAATTAGCAGCATCTTGTGGAGCGGCTAATTGCATAAGAGAAGAGTTGGGAATGTTCTACAAAAAAGAGGTTGAACAATTGCAGAAACGCTGTAGTATAAATTTTGTTTAACCTGCATTTGTATAAATTTTTCCTAGGTATTAATAAAACAACTAGCTGCCATTAAAAATACAGAAGAACCTTAAATACTAAATAATTGAAGAAAAAATTTGACGTAATCGTTGTGGGGGAACTTAACATTGATTTAATATTAAATCAAATAGAAGATTTTCCTAAAGTAGGAAAAGAAATTCTTGCAGATAAGATGGATCTTGCATTGGGTAGCTCTTCTGCCATCTGTGCCAGTAACCTAAGCTCTTTAGGGTTAAAAGTGGCATTTATAGGCAAGTTGGGCAATGATTTATTCGGTCGGTTTATAATCGATGAGTTACAAAAAAAAGGAGTTGATACTTCATTAATAATTATTGATGATACCCTTAAAACAGGAGCCACCATAGCCCTGAGTTATGGAGAAGACCGAGCGATGGTAACCCACCAGGGAGCTATGTCGCATGTAGGCTTAAACGATATAAATATAGAAGAACTAAAAAAAGCTAAACATTTACATTTTTCTTCTTACTTTTTTCAGCCCGGGTTTAAAAACTCATTAGACGGTTTATTTAAAATGGCCAAAGCAGAAGGGCTAACCACCTCGTTAGACGTGCAATGGGATCCATCTGAAAACTGGGATCTTGAGTTAGAAAAAGTGCTTCCTTTTGTAGATATTTTTGTGCCTAATGAAGTTGAACTTTTAAAACTAACAGGCCAAACAGATATGGTTTTAGCCATTAATAAAGTTCTAAATCTTAGTAAATATC
The DNA here is from genome assembly GCA_026989535.1 of Cyclobacteriaceae bacterium. Taxonomy (GTDB): domain Bacteria; phylum Bacteroidota; class Bacteroidia; order Cytophagales; family Cyclobacteriaceae; genus JAKISE01. The sequence goes on along the minus strand of JALSJD010000195.1, from coordinate 43,511 downwards.
TAGTAGTAAAATGTGGTGTTAAAGGGTCAATACTTTGTTATGAGAATAAAAAAATAGTAAAAACTCCTTTTTTTAATAATGATGTTGTAGATACCATAGGAGCAGGAGATAGCTTTAACGCAGGGTATATCTCAAAATTTATTAAAGGCGGTAGCCCCGAAGAATGCCAAATATTTGGAAACCTGACAGGGGCAATTTCAACCACAAAACCGGGAGGCACACAGGCTTTTAAAGATTTTGATGCGGTAATAAAAATTGCCAAAGAGAAATTTGATTATGATTTGGTGTGCTAATTAGAGCTCGTCTAATCACTAAATTATAGGATAAATAAGCCCGAGAAATTTGAGTAAGCAGCTTATTACGAAGGGTGAGAATTAAGAACAGAAAAACTAAACAATGAAGTTACAAGATAAATTTATTAAGCTACGCAATAAGCGTCAGGGAATTTTAGCAACCAATTTTTATAATTTCGAAACACTGGAAGGTGTTCTATGTGCTGCAAAATCAACTAATCAACCCATAATACTACAGCTAACCCGGAGTTCAATAGATTATATGGGGCTACCCGTTGCACTTAATTTAGCTAAATCTATGTTAAATTACCATGGAGTTGAAGGCTGGATACACCTAGACCATGGCGATACGTATGAATTAGCGGCAGAATGTTTAGATATTGGCTTTGATTCAGTAATGATTGATGCAAGTGAACAGCCATTTAAAGACAATATAGCTGTTACCAGTAAGGTAGTAAAGTTGGCTCAAAGCTATGGGGCCAATGTTGAAGCCGAATTGGGTTATATAGCCAAACTAGGCCAAGAAAAAGATGGAAGTGGTTTTACTCAACCCCAACAAGCAAAGCAATTTGTAGAGGCAACAGGCGTAAATGCGCTTGCAGTAGCCATTGGTACGGCACATGGTTTTTATGATAAAGAACCTAAATTAGATTTAGAACGATTAGTTGAAATTGCTGCTGCCACGGACGTTACATTGGTATTGCATGGTGGCTCAGGTGTGCCTGCAGAAAGTCTAAGACAAGCGGTTGACAGAGGTATTTGTAAAATTAATTTGGCTACGGAAATTAAAAATATTTTTATGCAAACGCTCAAAAATAAGCTTGAAACCAATGAGGAAATTGATTTGCGCAAGGTTTTTCCTGTGGCAACAAACCAAGTAATAGAACTTGTTAAAGGCAAATTGGAAATTGTTCGAAACGTTCAATAACCCATTCTATTACGTTTCTTTAGCCCAAAGTACGAAAGAAGGCATTATGCTGCCTTTTTTAGAGCTCCTCTATTATTTCAAAAGGTTTTATTTGTTTTTACTTTCGTAAGCTTATTTATTGTAGAATGGTATAAATATGCTGTATATTTATTGCTTGCTTTATGTAAAAGGATTTATTTTAACTAAATGTTTGTTTTTAGTTAAAGTAGCGTGCTTTATTGTATTAGATATATATTGCTTATCATTACTAAATAGCCTAAAATTGCAATAATTTAGATAGCTTTATTTAATAATTTACGTAATAACGAAACTATATGAAACTTCTCAGGTCATGCTGATTGGGAATCTTTAAAAAAAAATAAACTGTGAAAAAGATAAATAAAAAACCCTGGCTATTATATGCTCTTATAACTACAGCTTTTTGGGGTATTTGGGGAGCATTTACCAGTGTTCCTTCTGAAAATGGCTTTCCTGATACCCTTGTTTACTGTGTATGGGCACTTACCATGATTGCTCCTGCGCTATTTGCACTAAAGCTGGTTAATTGGAAATTGCAATTTGATAAAAGGTCGGTACTTTATGGTTCCATTATTGGTTTTTTGGGGGCGGGTGGCCAAATGATACTTTTTTATGCAGTTACCGTAGGGCCAACCTACTTAATATTTCCAATTATTTCACTGTCTCCAGTTATCACCATTTTACTTTCGTTTTTTTTATTAAAAGAGCGAACAGGAAAACTAGGTACACTTGGAATTGCACTGGCACTTATGGCGTTGCCTCTTTTTGAGTATTCAAGGAGCAATGAAGATGCCGAACAGGGTGTTTTATGGTTTGTGCTGGCAATTTTGGTACTGGCCGCTTGGGGTATTCAGGCTTACTTTATGAAATTTGCCAACAAAACAATGAATGCTGAGAGTATTTTTTTCTATATGATGATAACCGGCATACTGTTGATTCCTGCTGCTCTTTATATGACTGATTTTTCGCAGGAAATTAATTGGGGCAGTAACGGTCCTTATTTGGCAGCAGGTATTCAGATATTAAATGCCATTGGTGCATTATGTTTGGTTTATGCTTTTAGGTACGGCAAAGCGATGGTTGTATCACCAATGACTAATGCGGGTGCTCCTCTTATAACATCTATAATAGCAATGTTGGTACTAGGGGTTGTACCTCAAACTTTTAAAATTGCCGGAATTGTTTTAGCTGTGATTGCTGCTTTCTTATTGGCTTTAGCACCAGAAGAAGAAAGTGAATCATAGGCAAAAAGTCCACTCATGTCTTTTTTTAAGAGCAATGGGAGGTCTATTCAAAAGCACTAAAAAGTACAGTAATTCTTAGGTGGAATAGAATGAGCTATTATTTACAAATTTTCCTTATTCGAATGAATGAAAAACCCGAATTAGGGATATTATATACTAAAAGGAAATAATGGTAAGATTAAAAAGAATATTAAAATCAGTAGGCCCTGGCTTTATAATGGCTGCTGTTGTGTTAGGCCCTGGCAGTATTACTACCTCATCAAAAATAGGGGCTACCAATGGCTATGCATTTTTATGGGTGATATTAATTGGAGCCATCTCAATGGCTGTTTATACCAATATGAGTACTCGCTTTGGTGTATTGCATTCTAAATCGATACTCAAAGTAATTTCAGAAGAATATGGTCAATGGTTCTCTGCTGTTATTGGCATCGCTTCTTTTTTAGCCGCCCTTAGTTTTCAGTTTGGTAATAACCTTGGGGTAGGTATGGGTATGGAAACCCTCACAGGAATAGACGCAAGAATTTGGCCGCTATTATTTACACCAGGGGCAATCATATTAATTTTTTTTGCTAAAAACCTATACAAAACATTAGAAAAACTAATGATGTTTATGGTCATGTTTATGATTATGGCATTTTTTGTAAACTTAATTTTTATCAAGCCCGATTTAACGGCCACTATTATTGGGTTTGTGCCAACTAGTTTTTCAAAAGGTAATTTTAATGAAGTTGCTGCTCTGGTTGGTACCACATTTGTACTTCATTGTGCCATATATCAGGCCTACCTTGTGCAGGATAAGGGCTGGAAGTTAGTAGATAAAGATAAAAGTATTAAGGACTCCAACTTAGGTGTGTTTTTGCTGGCATTAATGTCTTCATTAGTAATTATTACGGCAGCAGCTACGTTAAAACCACTGGAGATTACCATTAACTCAGCCGCAGATATGGCCATTCAATTAGAGTTACTTTTAGGAAGCTATGCCAAATATGTATTTGCACTGGGCTTTATATCAGCAGCTTTTTCATCCTTGCTGGTAAATTCGGTTATAGGAGGTGGGCTTTTAGCCGATAGTATGGGTATGGGGAGGTCTATGGAAGAGAAGATGCCCAAAATTTTTACAGCCATTATTTTATTGGCCGGAATGGCCATTGCCATGTATGTAAGCGGCAGCGGAAGTCCTGTTTATGCCTTAATTATGGCGCAGGCTTCGTCTATGTTGGCAGTTCCGCTCATTGCCATTGGCCTTTTACTAGTGCTAAATAATAAAAAAATAATGGGCAAGTACAAAAATACTTTGTTTCAAAATATACTGGCTATTGCCAGTTTTGTTTTGGTATGTGTGTTAGTTTATATTATGTATGGCAAGCTGATTGGTTATGTTGGAAATATGTAGTGCCTGTTCATAAACTCCAATAAACTTTGCTGAATAAGTTGGAAAGGGCTTGTTAGTAAAAAAATTAATAGCACAAGCGAGATGCTTGCGCTAGTTGCCTTTAAGCTGCTGTTACCTCTTGTATCCCCTTGTATTTATAAATTTTAAGCTGAAAATGATTTTCAACGTACAGTTTTAAGCGATTTAAGATAAGCTCTAATTGCTTGGGGTTAGTTATCCCAAAAACTGTAATTTCTAAAAAAGCGCGCATAATAACACGGTTCGAAAGCAGTTGAGTTACCCATTTCATAAAAGTAACTTTCCACTCCGATCGGTATTTGGTGTAATGCGAATCACCATCAAATAAAAAGGCAAGTTGAATTTCACCGTGTTTATACCGGTAAATGCCCGCCAAATCATTATAAAATTCTTGAAATAAATTGAGTTTATTAAAGCTCGCTGCTCGAATCGTTTCAATGGTAGTATCCACCAAGCCTAATGGGTTATGAAACGTTTCGTAATATTCTTTTACATAATCAATTAACCAAACGAGTAGTTCCTCTTCAGTTCTCATTTGCACTTCCTTAAGGATGTAATTCTTATCCGCAGGAAAAAGCTTTTTGCCAAGTGTAATGTCTTGTTCGTTTAGCTCTGCTAATTGTATAACCTTAGTACTGCTCTTGCTCATTAGGAAAATCATTAGATTTTACATCAGTAATATAATTGCCTACTGCCTCAGTAATCACTTTTTGCAAGTTGGCATACATTCGTAAAAAACGGGGTTTAAAATCTTGGGTAATGCCCAGCATATCCTGCATTACAAGCACTTGCCCATCTACATGCTGCCCTGCACCAATGCCAATTATGGGTATTTGAACGGCTTTAGCCACCTTGGATGCTAATTTAGCAGGTATTTTTTCCAGCACAATGGCAAAGCACCCTACTTCTTCGAGGAGCTTGGCATCTTCAATTAATTTTTGGGCTTCTGCCTCTTCTTTGGCTCTAACGGTGTAGGTGCCAAATTTATAAATACTTTGTGGCGTTAAGCCCAAATGCCCCATAACCGGCACTCCCGCTGTTAAAATTCGGGCAATAGATTCTTTAATTTCTGCTCCGCCTTCTAATTTAACAGCATGCGCCCCTGCTTCTTTCATAATGCGGATGGAAGAGCGCAGCGCCTCACCCGAATCGCCTTGGTAAGAACCAAAAGGTAGATCTACCACTACCAAAGCCCTTTCTACGGCTCGTATAACCGAAGAAGCATGGTAAATCATTTGGTCGAGGGTAATGGGCAAAGTGGTTTCGTGACCCGCCATTACATTGGAGGCCGAATCGCCCACTAAAAGGATGTCAATTCCAGCACTGTCAAGCAGCCGAGCCATCGAATAATCATAAGCAGTGAGCATGGCAATTTTCTCCCCTTTCTGCTTCATTTCGAGCAATCGGTGGGTGGTAACTTTTTTAAGTGTTGGTTTATGTACCGACATAATTAGGTTAGATATACTCCTTTTTGTTTACCCGTCATTTTAACCACAATATGCTCCGATAAAGTAGTGGATAGCTCATAACCCGTGTATTTTGGGCTGATAGGAAAAGCTGTGTGGCTCCTATTAACAAGCACAGCCACTTCAATTTTTTTAATTTTTTGATCCAAGAAAGGCTTTAGACTATAGGCCAGCGTTTTGCCAGTATTTAACACATCATCTACTAAAATAACTACCTTATTAGAAAGGTTAGTAGGAAGGTTGCCTTCTGGTATAGGCTCTGATGGATTCTGCTTGTTCAAATTAATCAATAAAACCTTTGTTTTAATTGGAGAAATTTCCTCTAAAATGGTTGCCAGTAATTGAGCCAGCATTTCGCCTTGCTCGCAAATGCCTGCTAAAATTAATTCTTTAACTCCATAATTATTCTCGTAAATTTCATAGGCAATCCGCCTAATTTTCTGATCTATTTGAACAGCATCAAGAACAATAATTTGGTCGGGTATTTTTGGCATTATCTAACAGGAACAGCTTTGCTATCTTTAAACGTAGATAAAATTACCATCGACTGCATATCGGCAATTACCTCAATATTGCTAATTTCTTCGAGCATTAATTTTTGGTAGCCCGATATATCTTCAGAAACAACCTTGAGCATAAAATCTGCGGAGCCTGTGGTATGGTGGCATTCCACCACTTCTTCTAATGTATTAATAGAAGCAATAAATTTTTCAATCGTTTCTTTATTATGTTGCTTAAGCGAAACCATTACGAATGTTGTAACGCCCAACCCCAGTTTATCTTTGTCGAGTAGCGCATGATAGCTTTGAATATACCCTGTTTGCTCTAGTTTTTTCACCCTTTCTAAGGTAGGTGCAGGAGAAAGACCAATATCTTTTGATAGTTGCGAATTTGTTATTCTTCCATCCTTCTGCAATATTTTTAAAATATTACGATCGATGCTATCTAATTTAAATTTGCTCATGGTGTTATATTGATGCCGCAAAGTTAATGGCAATCTCTCTATATATCTTTACTGGTCTTTGTTTTTCTGATAGTATTTATAATGTTCGTACGTGCCCTCCAGTGGCTTGCCTTTTGCTCTATTGCCCAAAAATTTCAAAAATCCTTTTACATTTCCACCAGCCGGGTTAAGCCCCTCATTTCCTCTTAAAAACATAGCGTGGTTATCATAGGCATCCATTTTTAGCTTAAAAGATTTCATATACAAGTATTGATACGTTGCCAATTCGATGCCTTCTTTTGCATGTCTAATTTCAATATCAATGGGTACTTCGGTGGTCATTAACTCTTCTTTTAAATCGCCCAAGGTGGCTGGTAACGAGGTTACGGTTATGGCTTTTAAATAAGTAATATCTTTAAGTAAAATTATTTCTACCTCAATTTCATGGGTGGTTACAGAATCAGGAACTGTATAAACTTTCTTTTTATAACCTATGTAGGAAAAATGCAGGGTGTCTGTTTTTGCTATTTTTAAAACAAAATTGCCGTAAATATTAGAAGTTGTTCCTGTGGAATCAATAACAATATGGGCAAAAGGGAGTGGTTGCATAGTATCATCACCAATTACTCTGCCTTTAATAATTACCTCATTTGACTGTGCTATTAACAGGTTGCTAATCGAAAATAGGATAATGCTGAAAGATAAAAATTTTGATGCGAATGAATTAATAGAGGTTTCCATATAGGCTAAATATACAATAATATTTATTTCTTAAACTTAATTTTTACCTGTTGGGTTGCTTTTGTTGCTTGTCCGTTCTCCACTTTTGGTGTCCATTTAGGGCCATTGGTAATCAGTCGCATGGCTTCTGCATCGCAGCCATAGCCAATTCCTTTTACCAAACTAATATTATTGAGGGTTCCATCGGCATCAATACTAACTTCTAAAATCACCGTGCCTTTAATATTATTATCGAGTGCTTTTTGTGGGTATCGCAGGTTTTGATTGATGTACGATTTAAGTGTACTCATACCACCTACAGGCAAGGGTTCTTTTTGATCTTTTAAAGGGAGAGCGCTAGTTGCGATGCCTGATTTTTTAGACCTTTTGGAGGTACGCAACACAGGCTGTGCCACTTCAGACAGGCTAATATCAGCATCTGCTGGCTCAATAAGTACTTCTTCAATAGCGGCATCTTCTTCCATCTCTCCCATAACCTGAGCCTGGCTTTCAGATCTTGCTGATTGGCCTAAGGTTTCAGAGGGTTTTTCCTCTTTGGCTTTTATAATTGTTTCCTGCTTTTTGCTTTCATCAAGCGGTTTTTTTGCCACTTTTTCGGCAAAGGATTCATTCTTTGGTATCAGAGGTAAAGGACTTTCTTCTTCTAAAGGTGTTTCTATTTCGCTTTCATCAGTAACTTCTTCCAAACTCGGTTTGGCGGTTTCTTTAGTTATTATTGGTGTCGTTTCTTCTATGCTTTCAACGGGCGTGTTAAGTGCAATGGTGTTGGTTTTGTCTGGTTTTGTGATAAACCAGTATGATAACCCAAACACTGTGATTAAGGCAATACTTGCCGCAATAGCCCTATAATTAATAGCCGAGGGTTTCTTCTGTTTTGGAAATAATTCACGGGTTAACTGAACAAGAACAGTCTCAGGGTTTTTAACCAAGGCTATGCCATCCAGTGCATCGCAGCAAAGCTCACATTCGTTTAAATGCAGCTCTAAACGATACATTTCATCGTTGCCCAAAACACCACTATTATAATCTAACAGCTCGCTTTGAGTTAAATGTTGGGTAATATGGTTATTATTCTTTTTCAATATTGGCTTCTAAGCAGCTTTTTAAATTACGTTTTCCGTTTTGGATACTGCTCTTTACTTTATTTAGATTATACCCTGTTAAATTGGTTACCTCCTTATAACTCTTCTTTTTTAAGTAAAACAAGCTTACACATTTGGCTTGTTCTTTATTTAGCTCCTCAATACATTTTTCGAGGGCAGTTAATTCTTCTTCCAACTCATATACATTGGTATGATGCGGTTGCAGTTGAAATTCCATAGCATCGGTCATACTATTTTCGAAAACTACTTCTTTCGATTGTTTTCTCAACTCACTTAAACAATAATTTTTGGTAACTATATAAACCCATCCACCAAAATTATTCACTTTATGGTTTATGATTTTTTCTGAGAGTGATTCGTATAAATCCATCACTCCATCTTTAGCTGCTTCTGTATTTTTTAAATACTTTATACATACACCCATAATAAGATGAGTATATCGGTTATAAAGCTCGGCAAAAAACTTTTGATCACGCTTTTTTTTGTAGCGCTCAATAAGCTCCAAATCGCTTAAAGAAGATGTTTTGCCTAATATATTCATGTACAGTTACTGCAAAAATGAAATTAATTTATGGAAATCAATAAACTCTTGCATCATTAAGGTACAACAACAAATTTATAGATATGAAAAAGTTAAAGAAATTAATGTTTTTAGTAATCCTATTGGCAATTACAGGTACAGTATCGGCCAAAACAATTAAAGGAATTGTAGAAGATGCCACCGCTAAAACGCCTGTTATAGGTGCAAAAATATCGGTGGTAGGAGCCTCCAATTATGTATTTACCAATACGAAAGGAGAGTTTGTTATTGAAGCCTTTTCTAATAACACACTGTTGGTAGAAATGAAAAACTATGCCTCCAAAAGAATTAAAGTGGGCAACCAAACTTTTATTAAGGTACGATTAGCGTTTATTATGATTAAAGAGGATAAAGAAGCGGAAGATATTGCTTTAATGGAAGTAGTGGTTGGAGCACCAGCGCAAAAATCGTATGCAAAAAGGATAAGAACAGCATCCTATGGTATGGCCCCCTATGATTCCTACCCAAATTGGAATACAGAAGAATACGCTACCATTCACGAAAACGGCTATAAAAATCCATTGAACGATCCACTTTCTACTTTTTCGATTGATGTGGATGCAGCTTCTTACAGTAATATGCGCAGGTATTTAATGAATGGGCAAACCCCACCTAAAGATGCTGTGAGGATAGAAGAATTGATTAATTATTTTAATTATGATTATCCTAATGCACCAACCGATGCCCCTTTTTCGGTTACTACCGAAGTAGCTTCTACGCCTTGGAACCAGTCGCATAAACTGGTACATATTGGCATACAGGGCAAAAAGTTGGATATGGATGATTTGCCAAACTCGAATTTAGTCTTTTTATTGGATGTATCAGGCTCTATGAGCAGTCCTCAAAAATTACCACTTTTAAAGTCTGCGTTAAAATTATTAGTTAATGAGTTAAGAGAAGGTGATAAAGTATCTATTGTAGTGTATGCAGGTGCAGCTGGTTTAGTATTGCCACCAACCAGTGGCGATAATAAAGGAGCGATAATAGCGGCCTTAGATAGATTAGAAGCGGGTGGCTCTACGGCTGGTGGAGCAGGTATAAAGTTAGCGTATGCTACTGCTCGTGAGCAATTTATTAAAGGAGGTAATAATCGAATAATAATTGCGACTGATGGCGACTTTAATATTGGTGCATCGAGCAATGCCGAAATGGAACGATTGATTGAGAGAGAACGAGAAAGTGGTGTGTTTTTAACCGTACTTGGTTTTGGTATGGGCAATTACAAAGATTCTAAAATGGAAATACTGGCCGATAAAGGAAACGGAAATTATGCCTATATCGATAATATTATGGAAGCAAAAAAAGTATTGGTTAACGAATTTGGTGGTACGTTGTTTACCATTGCTAAAGATGTAAAAATACAGGTTGAGTTTAACCCAAAGTTTGTGCAGAGCTACCGGTTAATTGGGTACGAAAACAGGTTATTAAACAAAGAAGATTTTAATAACGACACCAAAGATGCAGGTGAGCTTGGGTCTGGGCACACGGTTACTGCTTTGTATGAAATCGTTCCGGTAGGTGTAGCGTTTAACCAGGGCTCAGTTGATCCTTTAAAATATCAATTAACGCCTAAAACACCTAAGTCTAACTTTAAAGGCGAAATGATGACAGTAAAAATAAGGTATAAAAAACCTGACGAAGACACGAGTAAGCTTATTGTAAAAACAGTAAAAGGCACGGATAAAAACTGGAAATATGCTTCAAATAATTTTAAATGGTCGGCCGCCATTGCCGAATTCGGGATGATTTTGAGAAACTCGAAATATATTGGTACTACTAATTTTAACCAAGTAATTGAGCTTGCAAATGCTGCTAAAGGCAAAGATGCTTTTGGGTACAGAGCAGAGTTTTTAAGATTAGTAGCCTCTGCCGAATTATTAGTTAAGCGGTAGTAGATTGAGTTTTGAATGAGAGGAGCAGTGTAAAACCTGCTCCTTTTTTTATACTTTAGCTTACTAACTGATGTTATGCAAAAAAGTTCATGGTCTTTTGCCAATACGTATTATAGAGTTCAAAACCTTATCCAAGTTCGAACACATACTCAGGCTTCCAATTTCTGGTGAGGGACTTTTAAATGTCCGCTTCACTGGATTTTAGCCGAATGTCAAACAATTTAGCCATTTCATCCATATTTCTTTCTTCCGAAAGAATAGCTTTTACCACAGCAGCGCCCGACTTTCCGTCAATATGGGTCAAGACATTGTCCAATCGGATGTTTATCAAGACTAGGCATTTTTTTCATCTCTCTCCAATCGCTCAGTTTAGGTGCTATTTTGCTTTATTAAATTAATTAGGACAGCAAGCAGGTTTTAAGCAAGTAAAATTCAGAATCAAGTCGAAAATATTTTTGTTAGATACAAACACAATCAGTCCTGAACCCAAGAAATTCATTGCTTTACAAGTAAAATTGAGCAAAAATCGGAATGGAATTAACAATTTAAAAATAATTGCATAAAAAATCCTGTATCAAAGTATGATGGCTAGAACCTTCTACAGCATATTCTTTAAATTTCTGAAATACCACTGCCGCCTCTCCAGAGGTGTCATTTAAGCATGCCTTGGCAGTTAGATGCCAACGTGCAGCTATCATCCAATCTTCACTCCCTTCAGGCAATGATAAGGCTGGTTCTACAATTTCAATAGATTCTTCAAAACGATGTGTTCTACATAGTAATGTAGAATACATAATACGTGCTCTACCAAATCCATCAAACATTTCAATAGCTTTTTTAAAATGAGCTTCTGCAGTTTTAATTAAGGATATAGCTTCTTTGCTTATGGTTTCGTTATTAGATATTTTGTCAATTGCAGGATCTATTAATGTAAGGAGCTTTATGGCAAAATTATAAACGGCATTAGCATTTTCTGGGTCTGCTACAAGCTCATCATAATATATTTTTACTTCTTCAATGTATTCACCATCAAGTTCATCATTGGCCTCAGCAGCTTCCACCCAAAACTTGTAGGTACTGTAGTCTTCTATCGTATATGGCAATGAATCTGAATAATCAATCAAAATATTTTCGTCAGAAGTATTCTCTTCGTTATCATCATCGAATTCAAGTAATGACGCCCAAGAAAATATGCTAGTTGCTAAATTACTATTCATTCCAGAAAGAGTGCTTAGCTCTTCTGCTCCTCCAGTATTAACAATGGCTTGTTTGTCATTGATGCCTATAGACTCTAAGTGCTGTATCGTTTCGTTGGATACGCCAAAAGCTGCTAAAACTGCCTTATCTTGATCTGAAAATTTATTATTCATTTTAGTTTATTACGATTAATTATTTGTAGTGTCTGCAAGAAAACGCTACAAAATCAAAAAAAATATTTTGCAATATTTTTTTAATTTTGTACAAGCTGATTTCATTATGTCAAACAAACATAAAATTTTTTAAGGAAATATCAATCAATGGTTATTAATTCCACTGTACTTTTCTGAAATAGGTTGATTAAAAATTAAACAGGTTAGAGTGTAATCATCCCCTCTCCATCAATCTCCCCATCAGCGGCACTTACCCTTGTTAGTTTTGCTTGATTATTGAACACCATTTGAAAAATGTATTCATATACGTAATCGGTTTCGTCTCCCCAATGACATATAAGCTCGAACATTGCATATACTGTGTCGTTCTGTTCTTTTATAGTTATCGACTCAAGCTCTATAAAATGCCATATTTCTTCGGGTTTTTTTATGTTCTCTCTCGGTTCTTCATCAGCTCCTCCATCCTCCAAATAATCGAGGTAGCTTTGATACACATGTTTGGATGTGAGTAACCGATCAGATGTGGTCATTGCCAATATGTTTTTTGCCACTTCATCGGCTTCTTTTAGAAAATCAAGGTCTTCATTTGGATTGAAGTTTGTATACTGAATTGAAACTTCTTGGCCATTGAACCAAGGGAGTTTCTGTGGCTCTGCTGCCCAGTACTCTTCAAATTCAGTGCTTTGCTGCATTTGCCCTAATACTTGTGATGTAATAATGGCAATTTTTTCAGACCCTTCCAGGTAAGCGAGTTCCCATCTCTTGCCAATCTCCTTTCTTTGCGCATAAAAACCGAGAGCAAGGGCATGTAAATCATTTATTGTAGGGTCAATTTTGGTAACTTGTTCCAAACTAATAATTTGAATAGTGTCATCTGTATGATTATTTTCTCCGCAGAGAAATTGCCAACTTGTGTCTGCTTGACCAGAACTGAAATCCACGTAAACATCGCCCATATAGCTATGACTAGCATACAAAATAGACCGCTCTTTATTTAAAACGTGGCTACAAACAAAGCAAGCAGTGTTTTTTGCTTCTTTAAATTTAAAGGTTTTGTTAAGGTTCATTGCTCTATTTTTTACTGAAATTATTTTCTTGCCTTTTGAGTCAAATCGATTGCCATTATTATCAACCCATTCTTGGTTTTTATCTTTCCTAAAAGAATTTGGATCTGCTCCTGTTAAAATCTTTTCTTTGTAAAAAACATGCTTGTCATCTTTGGCAAAACTGTAACAAAGCATGGTGAATGTTTTAGGCTTAGCCTGTTTTATAATCTTGGCATCAATATATACAAAGTTTTTATCTTTGTAATACCTTACGTGTTCGCTAAGTTCATTATCTTTTATTTTTTCAAGCGTTGCTGCATCAAAGTAGGGGATTGTTTCTCCATAATATACGACTGTATCATTAATGATTATTACGTGGTTGTTTACCACTCTATCTACTTTAATTGATTGGTAGCTTATTTTTTTAACCTCATTTTCTTTTTTATCAAAGGTTTTTAAATAGTATAGCTTGCTTTTATATTGGATGTATTTTTCTGTTAATTTTTTTGGAGGTTCGATGATTTCTTGAACAAGTTTTATGAAAGGAGGTTTGTTAAAGTGGATGTATAATCTGGTTTTGTCATATAAAAAATCGCTACCTATAATATTTGTTGTTTCATAATCAGTGTTTAGTTTGATATACCCTAAGTAATATCCTAGGTAGTACCAGTTTTTGTCTTTCGCCCATCGCGGATAGGCCTGAGCGTTTTTTTTTAGGTATTGAAACGATTCAACATCGATTGCTGGTATCGGAATTGGTTTTAATCCGTTAGCGTATGTTTGTGTGTAAACGTGGTTTTTATCTTTTGGAATGCCGTTTTGATCCACTCTGAATGTTGGGTAATCAACATTATTTTGCAGCTTTCCTTTATAATATATTGACTCTTTATCTCTGCCAATTTCCTCAGAAAGCACTACAAAAGACTTGCTATCAGCATTACACTTGCTATACCCATGGGCAACCCAATTCCCTTTAGGTGAATAGTATATGCCCCCTCTTTTTTTATAGTATGAAGTAGATTTTTTTAGATCTACTGGCTTCTTGCCGAACGTACATGATTGTATAAAACTGCAAATAGATAACATAAATATTGTTTTTTTCATCTATCTAAATGATTTGTTTTACTACAATAGCTCTATCAATTTAGCTTTTTTAGCTTTGTATTCTTGCTCATCAATCAAATTGTTTTCAAACAAGTTTTTAACTTTTTTAAGCTTTGCCATTATTTCTTCTTCCGATAAAGATTTGCTTGCGACAACAGGTTCTCCAATAGATGGAGATGCCGTTACTTTTGGCTTTTCAATTTTAGTATCTTTGGGCATGTACTGTAAAATGAGCTCGGTAATCTCATTAAATCCTTTGATATTAGAGTAGTCTATTGCTTTTTGAGATTTTACGTTAGTTATATCTGTTGCGGCTTTATTTTCTAATAAATGTTTGGCAATATCAATTTTTCCGATAGATGCAGCATAATGTAAGGGGGTATTTTCAGATTCGTCTTGAATATTGACTTTTGCACCTTTTTCAATAAGGAGTTTGACCATATATAAATGACCATTTTTTACTGCCAAGTGTAATAAACTTTCGCCACCATAGGTGTAACTACTATTTAGCGTGTAGGCACTTTGCATATCCAAATTACTAGCAGTTTCAACCCAGTCTAAATAAGAGTTCATGGAATCTTGATCTCCAGATAAAGGCAAAGTGTAGTTTACATCTAAACCTTGCTCTAAAAATAGTTGTACGACTTCTTTTTGATTATTGCCACAAGCATAATATATAGGTGACATTCCTTCTGTATTGGTGATAAAAACATCGGCACCATTTTCGATTAAAAGTTTTGCCAGCACTCTATTTTTTTCTACACAGGCTTTTAAAAGTGGTGTATCTCCATCAGTGGTTGGCTGATCTACAAAAGCACCAGCTTCCAACAAAATTTTAGTTATCGGAATATTTTTAACATCAATAGCAATGTGCAAAGGAGCATAGCCAATTTTATTTAAAGCACTCACATCTGCACCTGCTTCTACCAATATTTTTACAGTTGGCATTTTCCGACACAGAATAGCAAACATCAAAGGTGTTTCGGTATTATTGTTTATAATATTTACTTCCATGCCTTTTTCTATCAGCTTAGTACATAACTCCATCTGACCATTTTTGGCAGCAATGTGTAATAAACTGTTTCCTTCATAATCTTTGATTTCGATATTTGCATCGTTCTCTAATAAAATTAAAGCGGTATTTTTCTGATTTTGTAGAAAGGCAAAGAATAAAGGCGTTTCGCCATTATGTTCTTCATAATCTATTTTTGCCCCTTTTGCTAGCAGCTTTTCGGCAATATCAGCATAGCCTCTGTGTGCAGCATAGTGCAAGGCAGTTCTACCTTTTTCATCGGTATAGTTAACATCTGCAACTTCGCTATCTAATAGCAATTCTGCAATTTTTCTTTTTCCTGCTTCGCAGGCTTGTATAAATGATAAGGACATTTTTTATCTTAGTTCATTAATAGTTGTAAGACCTTGGCTTTTAGATTGTCGTTTTGAGCATAATCTATTGGCGATTTATCTTCGTCATTTTTAAGATTTGGATTGGCACCTGCTTTGGTTAATAATTTTACTTTTTTGTACATTTCCTGGGCTTTGCGTTGCTCAAAATTCAATTCTTGCATACAAACTTTATGCAACCAAGTATTGCCTTTGTTATCTGCGGTTTCTACATCTATAAAACCGTTATCGTTTAACATCTGTAATACTTTAATTTCTTTGTGTGCCAAGATATCAGAAACGGTTACCGTATCTCCATACCTGTCGATTTCTTCTTGAAACAAATCAGCACCATTATTTAACATTATCTTGAGTATTTCTATTTGAATATCACAATAAACATTAGTAGCCACTTTTAAAAACAAAGATTGTCCATGAGTATCTTTTAAATCAAGCCTTAGTGGTTCATGGTTTGTCAACTGTTCAAAAATTTGGGCATCTAATATTTTAAAGCAAACAACATCATAAACGGTTTCTCCTTTGTTGTTTTGTGAGTTTACATCAATGCCATTATCTAAATAAAATTGAATTAACTCTGTGTTTTTTGAAACAACCACCTCATAAAAAGCAGTTTCTCCCAAAAGGTCTTTTTTGTTGATATCAATACCTTGGTTTATTAAAAACTCCGTAGTTTTTACATCCTCAGTTTTAAACAAATAGGTTCGTTCTTTGGTATCAATAGTATTGATATCGCACCCATTTTCGATTAAAAAATCAACCAATTCCTTGTCAGAATTATTGCTAATTGCCAAACCCAGCCAAGTAGTACCTTCTAATTCATCATCTATATTTTCAATATCGGAAATTATGGTTTCTAAAAAGGCCTTAATGCCATCTGTAAAGGGAACTTGAGTAAATATCTCAAATATACTGTTACGAAAACGGTCATATTCAAAAATATCCAGAGAAAAAACGTCCTTTTCTATTAAAAGATGTAGTAATTTAAAGTTTTCAGTTTTAATTATGTTTTGCAATGCTTGTTGGGTATTAGAATCATTAATATTCCAAGACTCTCCATTATTAAGCAATTGAAAAACTGTGGTAAAATCTTGTTGAAATAATGCTGCTTGTATTTTATTCATATTTATTTTTAGAGTCCAAAATTAATAATAAAAGTAACTAAATCCACCCAACCAAATTACAGTTGGCTCACTATTGTTGAAAAAATGAGCAGCATGTAATTCTCCATTGTTTCAGCTACCAATGATAAAAGTGAATTGGGCTATATTAAACTTTGTACAAGACCCAATACTGATTAGCAAAAAATAGCAGATGCCCTTAATTTTAAACCTAGATTGAGCGATTCAGTAGAGATGAGAAGTGCTAAGAGACTGAGAATAAAAAGTTTACAAAAAACGCAGGAACACCTGAAAGGTATTGCGAGTATTTTTGGAAGTCTTTTTAACTCAGTACATTAGTGCTTATCGCTTTAGTGAATCGCTCAATTTAGGTTAAAGTTAGTATTACAAGGTTTTATAATTTTCACGAAAAAAGTTAAGCTACTGGCTATTTGCTTTTTTGTGAATGTAATTAATAGCATCATCAATCGTATCCAGTTGTTCGGCATCGCTATCAGGTATGCGAATATCAAAAGTTTGTTCAAACTCCATTACAAGCTCTGCATAATCTAACGAATCGACCCCTAAATCTTTTACCAAATTGGCATCAAGAGTAATTTCAGTTTCGGCAAGACCAAGCTTATCAACCAAAATATGCTTTATTTTTTCGGCAACTTCTACCTCTTTCATATTTTTTTGGGTTGTTTACACAAAGCAATAGAGGAAAGCCGTAATATCAAAATCTCATCACAAATTCTGTGCCTTCATCAATTTTAGAAACAACGCTTAAAGAGCCTTTATGCTTACGCATAATTTGGCGCGAAAGGCTAAGACCAATGCCTGACCCTGATTTTTTAGTCGTAAAAAATGGTGTAAATATGCTGGATAATGCTTCTTCTTCAATTCCACTTCCATTGTCTTTTACAGAAATTACCACTCGGTTTTTATCATCTTTAAATGCATTTACTTCAATTAATCGGTTGGTTTCCTCATCAAAAGCTTGAATGGCATTTTTAATAAGGTTTATGATTACTTGTTCAATTAAAGCTTTGTCGGCATCAATAACCAGTGTTTGTGGCTTAATGGTGGTGGTAAAAGCAATTTTGCTGGCTAGTATTTCTTTGGATAAGAGTACATTAATTCCATCAAAAATCTCTGAAACACTCAATTTTTCAAACGTAGGTTGAGGTATATGAGTTAGGTTTCTAAAATCTCTTACAAAATGAATTAAGCCTTCGCTCCTTCGTTGTATGGTATGAATTGCCAATAGTAAATCTTCTTTGTCTTCGGGTTCAAGAGTTAAGGTTTTTTTTGCTTTACCAAGTGTTTTAAGGTTGCTTTCTACCGTGCCAGCCAGTGATGATATGGGAGTAACCGAGTTCATTATTTCGTGGGTTAGTACGCGTACTAAATTTTGCCATGCCGTCATTTCCATCTCTTCTAATTCAGAATTGATGTTTTGCAAGGTTATCATTTTATACGCCCTCTTTTTGAGTACAAGTTCAATGGCATATACTGATAACTGCACGAGCTCCCCATCAATATTTAATTTAGCCAAATCACGCCCTCCTGTTTTAAGCTTAAAAAACATATCAACCAGTTCTTGGCTCAAATTTTGGAGTTCGGTTATATACTTTATATCGTACACTTGCAGCAATTTTTTTGCCGCATTATTCATCACTTCAACCTTGCCTTCTTCATCAATGGCAATAAGGCCAATGCCTGCATGTTGCACAATGTTTTTAAAAAATAATGACTCCTCGCTTTTATGAGACGATTGCTCTTTGTGCCGCTTTAGTAGTTTATTAATAGAGTTATGTAATTGGCTTGCGGTGGCATTGGTAAAATTTAGCTCATCATCAGGCGAATAATTTTGATTATTAATGGTGCGCAAAATCTCTTTAACATCTGCATTAGGCTCGTGCAAATATTTAACAAGGCTTATAATTTGTACTACCATTAGCACAATAAAAATAGCAATAGTAATAAATAAAGAATGGTTGAGCCAAGTACCCACCAGTAAAAACATGGTAAATAATATGCCTCCCAGCCTAATAAGTATGGTTTTATCATACGTGCTAAAGACCGTACTTCTCAAGTCTTCGATAAAGCGAAGCACGTGTGAGGCCCAGTTCTTTGGCTGCTTTGGAAATGTTGCCATTATGTTTTTCTAATACTTTTTCGATTACCGAGCGTTCCACTTCTTCTAAATTAAAGCTATCGCCTGCGGTAGAACTAGCACTTGTGCCACTTAAAAAAAAGAAATCCATGGTGGTCAACTCCTCTTCTTCTGACATAATGATGGCCCTTTCTATGGCGTGTTGTAATTCTCTCACATTGCCTGGCCATGTATATTTCTGTAACTTTTCAATCGCACCTTCCTGTATTCCTCTTACTTCCTTTCTATACTTTTTGGCATACATATCAATAAAATGGCTAGCTAGGGGAGGGATGTCTTCGGTACGGTCTCTGAGGGGAGGAAGCTTGATTTCTACGGTATTAATACGGTAGAGCAAATCTTGCCGAAACCTTTTGCTTTCAACCATTTCTAATAGAGGCATATTGGTAGCACAAACCAGTCTAATATCAATAGGTTTAGCCGTATTGTCTCCGAGTTTTGTAATCTCACGATTTTGCAGTGCTGCCAATAATTTTGATTGGAGTGGCAAACTTAAGTTGCCAATTTCATCTAAAAACAAAGTGCCCCCGTTAGCCGATTCAAAACGACCGATTCTATCAGAATGTGCATCTGTAAAGGCGCCTTTTTTATGG
The DNA here is from genome assembly GCA_026989535.1 of Cyclobacteriaceae bacterium. Taxonomy (GTDB): domain Bacteria; phylum Bacteroidota; class Bacteroidia; order Cytophagales; family Cyclobacteriaceae; genus JAKISE01. The sequence continues at coordinate 24,096 of JALSJD010000195.1, read as the reverse complement.
CCAAATAGTTCACTTTCAAATAATGTTTCGGTAATGGCTCCCATATCTACCCCTACATACACATTATCAGCTCGCAACGATTTTTGATGAATAGCACGTGCTATCAGTTCCTTTCCTGTACCATTTTCGCCAAGAATTAGCACATTTGCCTCCGTGCTTGCTACTTTATCAACTAATTTGTAGATATGCTGCATAGCAGGGCTGCTGCCTATAATATCTCTAAAGGGTTGGTTAATATCTTCTTCTAATTGCTTCTTTGCTTTTCTAAGTTTATCAACTTCGTTATAAGAGCGCTTTAATTTTACCGCAGTATTTAAGGTGGCTAATAATTTATCATTTTGCCAAGGCTTAAGCACAAAATCAGTAGCACCTTCTTTAAGTGCTTTTACGGCCATTTCTACATCGCCAAAAGCAGTAATTAATATGACTACAGCACGTGGGTCTCTCTCTTTAATCTCGTTGAGCCAGAAAAATCCTTCTTTACCACTGGTGGTGTCTTTACTAAAATTCATATCCAGTAAAATCACATCATACGTATCATTATTTAGTAAGAAAGGTATCTTTTTTGGATTTTTTTCGATGATTACTTGTTGAGCATGTTTCTTGAGAAGCAGCTTAGCTGCTAATAGTACATCCTCGTCATCATCTATAATCAATATTTTTCCTAAATTATTTTCCACGTGCTTAAAAACTGTTACTGCTTGTTAGCGTCTGTCTATAAAGTCGGTGTCTGATTAAGATATCAGACCTTATGAATCAGACAACTAGTTAAAACTGTGCCAAAGAACTGCAATGGCAATAGACCACAAATGAAGCGATATTTAGCTTAGCATTATAAGAAAGTGTAACGAAATCGGACAGTTTTTTGTTCGATGGGTTAAAATCGGGCATTTTTTTAATCGATTTTGTTAAAAAATGTTAAAACTATTATTTCAATTCCCTATATTTATACCGTTGTTATTTCAGGCTGTGGAGACAGCTTGAATTATTTTGAGTTTTTGACCTTGAAACGCCTTGACCGAGGCGTTTCTTTTTTTGCCTAAAATACAGGTAACAAAAAACTCCCCTCTATTTTAGTATTAAAACATGAGGGGAGTTTTTAAATCAATCAGAACTAGTACCAAAGGTAGAGGTTAAATAGCTATACTCATAATGATAGTTTATTTATATGGGCACTTTAGATACCCCTTTAGTGTAACGATTCCTTATAAAAAAGAGCTAAGTTGTAGTTATAACAACAATAAAGTAAAGAATCGACAATGCTGAGCTAGAAAACACGTTATTCCTTCGGAGGCAGGATCCCCTAATTGTCCATTTTATAGTTGCAGATTCATCCCGAGTACTTGGAATGAATGACGTTACGCTGTTTTCAATTCGATGGTTATCGGATGTTGTATTAATCAGGTTAGAACTTAGCCTAAAAAAATGATTCCTATAGTGAAATCCCTCTCTTCCAAGGAATAAAATCATCTTGCCCCAATAATTCAGCTTTTGATTGAAGCTCGCCATTGGCAATTTTAATAATGTATTCCAGCATTTCTTCGCCCATCTCTTCAATTGTTTTGCTGCCACTTATAATTTCACCGGTATTTATATCAATAATATCGGTCATTTTTTCGGCCAAGGCGTTATTGGAAGAAACCTTTAAAACAGGCGTTATTGGGTTTCCGGTAGGTGTGCCTAATCCAGTAGTAAACAAAACTATGTTAGCTCCGGAGCCTACCAATCCAGTGGTTGATTCCACATCGTTGCCGGGTGTACACAAAAGACTAAGTCCATCGTTTTTTACATATTCTGTATAATCAAGCACATCATTAATTGGAGAAGTGCCTCCTTTTTTTGCAGCTCCGGCAGATTTCATGGCATCGGTTATTAACCCGTCTTTAATATTGCCAGGCGAAGGGTTCATATCAAAACCCGACCCAACATCTTTTGCCAATTTAGCATAAGCCCGCATTAGTTTTATAAACTTATCAGCATGGGTAGGGTTGTTGGTTCGGTTAATCAACTCTTGTTCTACACCACAAAGCTCGGGGAATTCGGCCAGTATTGCCTTGCCTCCCAGAGCGGTAATCATATCCGATACATGGCCTAAAGCAGGGTTAGCCGAAATGCCCGAAAATCCATCCGAACCACCACATTCCAGCCCAATGGTTAATTTTGACAAAGGAGTTGGTTTGCGTTTGATTTTATTGGCTTCTATTAAACCTTTAAAGGTGGTCCTGATAGCCTCTTGCATAAGTGTGGTTTCATTGCCTATTTCTTGTTGGTCAAATATATATAGCGGTTTTTCAAGCTTCCCGGTTATCGTTTGGATGGCATTTTGAAGAATGCTTACCTGTGCATTTTGGCAACCTAAACTAAAAACGGTAGCACCTGCCACATTGGGGTTTTTAAGGTAGCCAGCTAGTAGCCGACACAAGGTGTCACTGTCTTCGCGGGTACCACCACAACCTGCCTGATGAGTGATAAATTTAATTTTTACGTTGTCGAACAGTTGTTTTTGACTGGGCTCTTTTTTCTTTAACGCAATGTTATCAAGGGGTGTTCCTCTTTTGTAATTTGCTACCAAGTTATCGGTAAATTGTTCGTACGCATTAGATTGTTCGTAACCTAATGCTTTTTCAAAGGCTTTTTTTAGGGTGAGAACATTTCTGTTTTCACAAAACACTAGCGGGAACACCAGCCAGTAATTGGCAGTGCCTACCTGTCCGTCTTTACGAGGGTATCCGTTAAAAGTCCTCTCTTTGAACTTGCTTACATCGGGTGCCGTCCATTGAAATACGCCTTCTTTTTTTGTGGTAAAACTGGTTGCTTTATGTGCTGTGTTTTCTACGGTAATAGCTTGCCCTTGTTTAATATTTTCTTTGGCTGTACCTACCACCAGTCCATACATATACATTTCATCTCCTGTAGCTAGGTTTTCTAAAGCAAACTTATGTTTTGCCGTGATGTGTTCTTTTAAAATCACCAGCACATTATTTACAGTCACCTCCTCTCCAATAACTAGGTTTGTTAAGGCCACACCAAGGTTGTCGGCACTATTTATGGTTATTGCTTTGTTCATGCTTCTCCAGCTATAAAATTTGAGATAGTAATTCCATAGTTTAAAAGACTCATCTGGCTTGTCATTAATTCAGGTAGCCCTTTTATCAGGTTTAAATCTGTATTCCAAAAACGTTGATTAGCTAATACTTTATCTATAATGTGCCTAACACTACTTTGACTAGCTTTTAAACTATGAAAGAATGCCTTCACTTCATCGCTATCCTGAATGGTGAAGCTATTTGTTAAATACAGTTTGATGAGATGTGTGAACCCCAAAACCAATCCTTTTGGTAACTCCTTATGGGTATTATAATAATCTAAAATTGAAGGCAGAACCCGCACGTTAAATTTTGATATAGAGTTGAGCGAAATGGATTTTAGCTCGTGCCTGATAAATGGATTTTTGAACCGTTCAAGTACTTCTTCGGCATAAGCTTCCAATGCTTTTTTGGGCAGGTCTATTGTGGGTGCAATTTCATTAAAAATAATATGGCGTACAAAATTCCCCAGCGATTCATCTTCTACACTTTCTCGCACAGTTTCAATTTCATTAAGCAACCCGATAGGCACCATACTGGTGTGTGCCCCGTTTAGTATCCTAACTTTTCTGGTACGATAAGGGGTGAGGTCATCTGTATAAATCACATTCAACCCACATGTATCTGCCGGAAAGGCCTTTTGGATTTCTTTCGACCCTTCGATTACCCATAAATGAAAAATTTCAGAAGAGACTACCAGGTTGTCGTTATAACCAATGGTTGTTTTTATTTCTTCAATTTCTTCCTTCGGAAAACCCGGAACGATTCGATCGACCAGCGTATTGGCAAAATAATTATAGTTTTTTACCCAAGAGGTAAATGCAGCAGGTAGCTGCCAAAGTTTAGCATAATTTAAAATGGCTTCTTTTAGCTTTTCTCCATTTTTTTCTATCAATTCTACCGGAATAAACTTCAATCCTTTATCCTTTTCCCCATTAAAATAATTATATCTGTTCCATAATAATTGGGTTACTTTTCCTGGAAATGTAGATGGAAGTACACCATCCACTAGCTTGTCATCTTCCTTAAAAACAATACCGGCTTCGGTAGTATTAGAGATAACAATTTCCAATTCGGGCAAAAGAGCGAGTGCATCATAGGCTGCTTTATTTTTAAATGGGTTAACCGATTTTTGAATACAGCTAATCAAACGAGTTTTGCTGATGGCCTTGCCTTCTTTTAACCCACGAAAAATATGATGATAAAGATTATCTTGTTTGTTGAGCATATCAACCATGCCTTGTGCTATAGGCTGCACTACCGCTACACCACTATTATACCCATATTCAGCATTCATTTTATCAATCATCCAATCGGCAAAGGCTCTTAAAAAATTTCCTTCACCAAATTGGAGTATTTTAATAGGCAGCTTGTTGGTGGCAACTGTTTCTCTATTTAATTCTTGCATTTTTTTGTAAGAGTACTGTTTAATCTAAATCAAATCCAAAGTAATTTTTGGCATTATTATAACAGATATTTTCCACCATTGTACCCAACAATTCCATATCGTTGGGCAGTGCTCCGTTTACTACATCTGTGCCTAATAGGTTGCACAATATTCGCCTAAAATATTCGTGCCTGGGGAAAGACAAAAAGCTACGTGAGTCAGTAAGCATACCAATAAAAAGGCTAAGCAGCCCTATGCTCGAAAGAGAGTTTAGTTGGTTTTCCATCCCCATTTTTTGATCCATAAACCACCAACCTGTACCAAATTGTATTTTTCCTTTAATGTTGCCATCGTTAAAATTGCCTGTCATGGTGGCAAATAAATCATTATCGCGTGGGTTAAGGTTGTATAAAATAGTTTTTGCCAGTTGGTTGGTATTATCAAGTGTGTTTAAAAATTTTGATAAAGGGATGGCATGATTAAAATCACCGATGGAGTCATACCCTGAATCCGGGCCCAGCTCTCTAAGGCCACGCTCGTTATTATTGCGCAAGGCTCCTAAATGAAATTGTTGAGTCCACCCTTTGGCATGGTACATCTTACAAAGTTCGAGCAAAATATAGGCTTGCAGTTGTTCGGTTTCAAAACTTGTAAGTGATTTTCCGGCTCTCACTTTCTCAAAATTTGAGCTAATGTCAGAGTTATTATCCGAAAGTAGCGGAATGGTGTTAAAGCCAAGATCTGATATACGGCAACCATTGGCATCAAAAAAATCTATTCTTTTTTGCAAGGCCTCGAGCAAATTATCAAGGGTGTTTATGGCAGTGCCAGCACTTTTTTCAAGGGTATTTAGATACTTATTATAGGTAGTTGGCTTATCTACCCCAAGTGCTTTATCAGGCCTAAAGGAGGGCAGTACTTTAATAGCAAAACTTGATTTTGCTATTTGTTGGTGGTGGGCTAAATTATCCGCAGGATCATCGGTTGTACAGAGTAGTTTTACATGCATTTTGTTTAGCAAACCTTGGCAGCTAAATCCACTTGTTCGAAGCATTTCATTGGTGCCATCGTATATATCACTTGCCGTTTTAGGGCTTAATAATTCTTTAATTCCAAAATAGCGTTGCAATTCAAGGTGGCTCCAATGGTAGAGTGGGTTTCTAAGAGTTTGAGGAGCCGTTTCGCCCCATTTTAAAAATTTATCTTTTGCGGTAGCATTGCCAGTAATGTATTTTTCATCAATGCCATTGGCTCGCATAGCTCGCCATTTGTAATGGTCGCCCTCTAGCCATGCTTCAGTAATATTATTAAATTGCTTATTATCTGCAATTTGCTGTGGCAATAAGTGATTATGATAATCAATAATGGGCATTTTTTGCGCATGATTAAAATAGAGTTCTTCGGCTACTTTATTGGTTAGTAAAAAATCTTCTCCTAAAAATTTTTTCATTCCTTGTGATTTATTACTTTGTTAAACAACGTATGTTTTAATTGGTGCTTTTAAATATCTTTTTTTAGTGCCGTGTTCGTTAACGCTACACACAAATCTATTGTACTCCTGTTGATAAAAAAAGGAAAATCTGGCAAATTAAAATCATGAGTCCACTCCGAAAACAAACAATTTTCAATCCCGCCAGCGAATGGAGTAGATTTTCATTTTTTAAGATTCGGTGATGCCTTGCTCTGCCATAAGCGGCTACGCGAAGGCGATGCCTGGGTATCAACGGATTGAAAAAGGTGAAAAGATGCCCAAAAGAAACTTTTTTTGGTTTTAGGTGTTTTCGGAGTGGACTCACTCATTGGGTTTTCGATTGCTGCTGCAAAGTTAGTAGGTTCATCGTATTTATGGTGATAGTCATGATTTTTAGATTGAGAAAATTAATAAAACAAACAGAGCACCTCATTTCCGTATCATTAAGAATTTGTTTTAAATAGTTTATCCCAAATCACGGTATAAAACCCATAATTACAGTTCGATTTTTCGTGATGTTCTGCGTGAAAAGTGCTATTGCCAAATACCATTGGTTGTTTGGGCGACCTTATATTTAAATGAGCAATTACGCCATATAAGTAGTTAAAAAAGATAAAAACCAGAAAACTATACATATTAAAAAAAAATAAGTAGGTAAATAATGTTAACAGTGTACCAAAAAAAACTGCTTCCATTGGATGCATTACATAGAGGCTAAATTCATTAAAGTATTTATGTGCGTGATGGTTTTTGTGTATGATATTAAGTGGCCACATTATATGAGATAAATAATGCAACCCATACATCGCAAAATCAAAAGCAATAATTAAAAGCAATAAATCCCTCACAAAATAGTGATTAGTAAACATAATTTTGTTGATAGAAAAAAGGTAATAACCAGGGATTGCAATGATGATATTAATGACCAATGTTATGACACTTGTTTTTACATCTAAGCCAGTAACTTTTAAGCTTTTTAAATGCTTGGTTTGCGACCACCAAAAGCTAATAACCATATTAACTACATACATTAAAAGATTGGCAATAATGAGTACACTCCAAAACAAAAATGGATTTTTCAGTTCTTCCATTTAGCTAAATTAAAATTCGTGGGTTAAGTGTATTATTCCCATAGTTGGTGTTTTTGAAGTACAACTGGTTTACCAAAAAATAATTTGGCAGAATGTTTAAAAGATTCGGTAAGGTCAGAAACAAAAAAGCTATTATTTCCTTCTGCTAAGGCTCCATTCAATAAATTATTTTGTGCTAGAAATTCTTTAAGCGATTTAGCTGTTATTATTGAAGAATCTAGCATATCCACCTTCCCTTCAAAAAAAATATTTAACTCCTCCTTTATTAATGGGTAATGCGTACACCCCAATACTAAAGAATTAATGTGAGCTAGAGACTCATCGCCAAGGTATTTTTGAATGATATCTTGCGCAATATTATTATGCAAAAACCCTTCTTCAATCATAGGTACGAGTAAGGGTGTTGCCAATGAACTTACACGTATGCCTACCTTTTTGCTTGCTATGGAATTGGCATAAATATTAGAATTAATGGTTTGCTTGGTGCCAATTACACCCACTTGTTGATTGGCATGATGTGCTGCCACATAATCAACCATGGGTTCAATTACATTAATAATGGTTGCTCTACTGGCCACATATTCTTTTAAAAGCTCGTTGGCGGCCGCTGAGGCTGAGTTACATGCAATTACAATTACCTTGCACTGCTGCTGCAAAAAAAAGTCGGCTATTTTTATGGCATAAGCTTGAATGGTTGCCGTTGATTTATCACCATACGGTAAATGGGCTGTATCGCCAAAATAGATTAAATCTTCATTAGGCAATTCAGCTTTAATGGCATGAGCAACTGTAAGCCCTCCTATCCCACTATCGAAAATTCCTATAGGTGCATTTTTCTGCATAAGCAAAGATGTAATTATCGTATTTTAAAAAATACTTTTATAGCCAAAATAAAAAATAAGAATCCAATTAAATAGTTGCCAGATACTAACGACATTTTGCCTTCAAAAGCCAATCGTTTTAGGAGCGCAAAGTCTTCCTGCTTATTTACATTAAGCTTAAAGGCTGTTTTGCACACCTCTAAGGTAGAAACTAGCATGTTGCTATTTTTTATATATTGGCTAGCAGAAACAGAGTTACTCAAAACTCGTTTTTTTACTGTAATTATGGGTACATAGCAATACTTATACAACCTAGAAGAGCGCACCCAAAAGTCAAAGTCCTCGTAATGTAACGTTTCGTTATATCCACCGAGCGCATCTACCATCGTTTTTCGGTAAATCATCGTTACCGGGTTAATAAAATATTTACCTAAAATGGGTTTATAAATATTTCCTTGAGGCACATTGCCATTTTTAAAAAACGATTGTGTTACATGATTTCTTAGAACGACTCCCTCAGAGTTAACTAAAGCGGCATCCGCAAAAAACACCCCATATTCATCCCCTCTTTTCTGCAACTCTAAAACCCCCACGGATACACTGTTAGGCAGTAGCATATCATCAGCAGCTAAATCAATAATAAACGCTCCTTTGGCAAGCTTAAGTGCCTTATTAAAGGTTTTACAATGGCCAATATTGGCTTTGTTAAGGAGCCATTCAACCTCTTTATCTTTTACAAGCTTGCCAATAACATGTTGGCTATCATCAGTGCTGGCATCATCAGCAATAATTAATTGAATGTTAGGATAGTTTAAATCCCAAATAGATTGGACCGCCTTTGAAATATACTTTGCGTGATTATAGCAAATACATACGATGGTAACTAACGGGCTTTGCATAGGCTATAATGTTAAATGATAGATGTTCTTATCACTAGTTAGTCCTCCACGAGCCTTTTTAAATTTAAAAAGACCTGTATTAATTACACCATTTATACTTGATATTCCCAAGTCAAGAGCTTTGTAATCATGCTCTAAACAAAAAAGATAGATGTTTTTTAATAAAAAGGTGAAAGCACTTACCTTCCTGTACTTAAGGTGATCTGAATGAAGAAAATTATACAAAACAGAATTGTTTATTTTAATAGATACGGTTGCGGCTATTAAAGTATCATCATCCCATAAAGTAAATAAAATATAATTATCAGGGCAAGCCTCTATCGCTTTTTTAAGATTAAAAAAAGACATACTGGGGGCATTGTTTTTTCGTGCAAGCGTATCTAAAACTAAGTTATACACTTCAGGTAAATCTTGTAACGAAGCCCTCTTAAACTTATAGCCCAACTGGCTACATTTATTTGATCTAATCACCTCGCTTCGATCTGCAACTTCTTCAAAGGTGGGTTTTTGGGTTATTATATGCTGATTAGTCTCCGTTATATTTTTTTTAAATCCACACTCCTCTAATGCATTGGCCATAACCACAGCATTGGCCATATACATTGGAAAATGCTTAATTTTAACTTTAAGAACACCCTCCGTTTTTAAATTATCAATTATTTTTTTTATAAACCAAGTTAAATCCTGTTGGCTAATATTTTTCAACACATCAAAAGAGCCAAAAGTTGATTGGTAACCCGAAATAGCTTTTCCATTATCGATATAAAAAAATATTTGTGCAATGGGTTTTTCTTTTACTAATTGCCAACCAACTACTTTAAACGGCTTATTCAACAAAAACTGAGCTGAGTTAAAAAAATGCGCTCCAACCATACTTTGCTCAGGTGCAATTTCTTTTATTTGAAGCGATTTATTTACAGTAATGTTCATCTACTACCAAAGTAGTATTTTTGATTTATAACTCATCGCCTACTAAACAGTTTAGCTAAATTGATTGATTATTTTTTTACCATTGGCACAAGCGGCACAGGTCTTTATAAAGAAAAAGGAAGTAAATTTTTAGCATTTGCCTTCCCCGTTAATTCTATTGAACAGGTAAATAACAGACTAGATGAGCTACGTAAAAAGTACCACGATGCTCGGCATCATTGCTACGCCTATATTTTAGGAGAAGATGGATTGCAAATGCGAGCCAATGATGACGGAGAACCTAACCACTCTGCGGGCGACCCCATTTTAGGCCAATTAAAATCGGCTAATTTAACCAATACACTGGTAGTAGTGGTTCGTTATTTTGGTGGCACTAAATTAGGTGTAAGTGGCCTAATTACAGCCTATAAAACAGCAGCGGAAGAAGCGCTCAATTCGAGCAAAAAAATAAAGCAACTTATTTACGTCCCTATCCACCTCTCCTATGGGTATGGTTCTACCAATGAGGTAATGAAATTAATTGACCGTTATCATCTAAAAATCATTCATCAAGAATTTTTAGATAGATGCACGCTACAGGCTTCTATTATTATTAGTAAAAACGAAGCAATTTTAAAGGACCTTCAATTGCTAAAAGATACCGGTTACGATATTCATCTTGTAAAATAACAGATACTACTGCAAAATAAATGGGTACTAATAAGTACAATAATGATTGAATGATAAAATGATTGAATACTATACTAAAAATTAAATCATTTTATCATTAGTAAAGAAGGAGCATAATAACTATTTGCCTTTCAACAAGGTTATAGAGCCAACAACAATCACAAATAGCCATACTTATTACACTTTATTAATTATTAATAGTATTTAATAAAGTATTTTGCCAAAACAGGAAAAATAAACGTATAGTACTTGGCTATACAAGGTACTTTAACCGTACAACATAACAACAACTCAAAATAAAAAATTATGAACCACAAAACTCACCACTCAAATCAATTATTAGTAACAAAGTCCAATCACATTAGAGGTTGCTATATTTTTAACTAAAAAGCCATCAAATGTATGCTTGATGGATTCACAAATCTTTAAAAATGAAATTGGAAAACACTCAAACTCAAATGCGAAAAGGCATACTCGAATACTGCATATTGCAGATTATTGCGCGAGGTGAAGTGTATGCATCAGACCTGTTGCGTGAACTTACCAGTGCCAAAATTATGATTGTAGAAGGTACATTATACCCCTTGCTTACCCGTTTGCGTAAAGCAGGATTAGTAGAATATAAATGGGTAGAATCATTGTCAGGGCCGCCTCGTAAGTATTATACACTTACAAAGGAAGGCAATTTTTTCTTAAATAATTTGGAGCACACCTGGGCAGATTTAGTAAAATCGACCAAACTAATTACAAACAGAACCAAAAAAGCTACTAAATAGCATTAGCACCTGACAAAAACATTAATACAATGAAAAAAAATATAAGCATCAATATAAGTGGCATCATTTTTCATATAGAAGAAGATGGGTATGAGCGACTCAAAGAATATTTAGATTCTATTAATAAGTACTTTTCAACCTTTGATGATAGCAGCGAAATTATTGCCGACATTGAAAGTAGAATTGCAGAGATATTTTTAGAAAAATTAAAAGATGATAAGCAAATCATTACCCATAATGATGTAGTAGCACTGGCAACTACTATGGGGAGCATTCAGGATTTTCAAGCGGTGGAGGAAGACGCTGAACCAGATTATCAAGAAGAAGATACTACTAAACAAGCTAACCAAGAAAGCTTTGCAGGGGATACACAACCACCTAACAAGCGGCTATACCGAGATAATAAGCGAAAGCTACTGGGCGGAGTTGCGGCAGGTATTGCCCACTATTTTTCCATAGATCCTGTCTGGATTCGTTTAGGATTTATCGTTTTGTTATTCGATGTATTTATCACCTTTTCGGTAAGCCCTATTGCATTTATTGCCTATATTATTATGTGGATTGCCGTGCCAGGGTCGGATGAATTAGAAGAAGATAAATCGCTAAAAAAGCTGTACCGAAACCCGGAAGGCAAAGTAATTGCCGGTGTTTCGCAAGGCCTGGCCAAATTTTTAGACATTGACATAACCGTTGTTCGGGTATTATTTGTACTCTCTATCTTTTTAGGTGGCACAGGATTATTGGTGTATGCCGTACTATGGATAATTCTACCAGAAGCCACCAGCATTACAGACAGGGTGCAAATGGAAGGCGAGAAAATAACCCTTGAAAATATTAATTCCAGTATTAAAAAAGCGCAAGTAAAAGAAGCAAATCCAACAGAGGAATCGACATTGGCCACTGTGCTTTTATTCCCATTTAGGTTGTTAGGTAAAATCTTTAAAGGGTTTGCTCATGCCATTTCTCCAATAATAAGTTTCTTTGTTCAACTTGTAAGAATCTTTGCCGGGTTAGTTATTACCATTATAGGCGTTAGTCTTTTCTTTTCAATTACGGTATCAATTATTGCCTTATTGGGTGTTCTTTCAGGTGTAAATTACATACATGTTGATTTTATTCCGTTCAATATTTTTAGTGAATCGTTACCAACCTTTGGTATTATAGGAACGTTTTTAGTTACTGCCATTCCTTCCCTATTATTATCATTGGTGGGCATTTCGTTACTTTCAAAAAAATCTGCAATTTCTCCAACCTTTGGCTGGGCACTCTTTGGTGTTTGGATTATAGGAGCCGTTATGATGGTCGTAACCATACCAAAAGTGATTTTTCAGTACAAAGAAAATGCTCGTGTATCTGAAACCATCACCTATAATTCGGATTATGATGCTATGTATTTTGATGTAGCCAGTGCAGGATTAGGAGATTATAGTGGTTTACGACTTAAAATGAAGGGGTATGACGGCAACGAAATAAAGCTGGTGTCAGAATATTCTGCACAAGGACCCACCAAACATGAAGCGGCTAAAAATGCAAAGATGATTGCGTATAATGTGGTGCAAAACGATTCCATTCTACGATTCGATTCTAATATTCAGTTTAAAGATGGTGCCGTATTTAGAGATCAAAAATTGAGATTAACGCTTATGGTTCCGTACAACCTAAAATTTACAATGAACGAAGAATTTAACGATTTATTAAGTTATGGAATTACTTCGTATGGGTTTTATAAATCCGATATGAAAGATAATGCCTTTTATTTTAACGAATCGGGTTTAGATTGTTCCACTTGCTTAACCAGTGAGAGCAACATAGATAGACGCAGAGATAATTATGAAGAGGTATTCGAAGAAAGTTCCTCAACCTATGGAAACTCCAAATCCTATAAAATCGAAGATTTTGAAGCGGTAAGCATTATAGGCCCTTTTAGTGTAAGTATTGCCCAAGGTGATGAATACCGAGTGGTTATAAGTGGGCAAGACCATAAAATAAGTGAAATTGAAGTTGCAAAAACCGATGGTGTGCTTACCGTAGCCTATGATGAAGACAACATTGAGTTATACAAAAGCTATCGTAAACTTAAATTAAGAATAATAATGCCGAGTTTAACTAATGTTACCATTAAAGGTGCCTCTGTGGGCGATATTGCAGGATTTGAAGCAGAAAAAATGAAAGTAAGGCTTTCTGCAGCATCTGAAATTACGATTGACTCAGATGTAAAATTTATTGATTTATCGATAAGCAGTGCTTCAACCCTACACTTAATTGGCTCCGGAAATGTGCTCGAAGCAAAATTATCGTCCGCAGCACAATTAGATGCCTATAAATTTAATGTGCAAAATGTAAGTGTAAAAGTGAGCAGCGCAGCTAGTGCCAAGGTATATGCCACCGAAACACTAAGTATAAAAGCCTCCTCGTTAGGCGATGTAAAATACCGAGGAGGAGCTACCGTTACCAGAAGTAAAACCTCTTCGTTGGGGCAAATTTCTGAGGATTAACGTGTATGGTGAGCCATAGCCGTCTCTAAGGGTGGCTATGACCAATAACACCGTTGTATTTTAGTGATTCCTTTTCTAGCTATTGAAACGTATTATTTGCCCAAGTGAAAAATTCCGACAAAGAGAAAACCATCACATTTGTATCATTATTAGAGTCATTTGTGTAAAGTTTTTCTTTAACAGCATTTCTTAGCCAAGTTTTTGCTCCTGCCTTAAAACCATCTCCATCAATCAGAATCATAATATCTTTTTCAGGCATAGCTTCAATGGTGTTCAAGTATAAATAAGGCAATTTTTCATCTACCGATCCTGTCATTTGTTGCCATTTACATTCAATTCTAATACGCAGTTTGTGTTTTTTTGAGATTAAAAGAAACTCTGTATTTCCTTTATGCTTGTAAATTGTTTCAAAAGGAGCGTTTTTTAGCAATAGTTCTTTACCATACTTGTCCGGATTCTTTTCCCATTTGCGATACATTTCGATTTCAAATCCTTTTTGATTAAGAACAGCTTGGGTTTAAGAATTTTTAGATTAAAATTTAGATTACTATAGGATAACGATTGCCCAAAGATGGATTAGCATTATATTTGCAAATAATAAAATTTGATTTTACCTTGTACTTGTAAACACAAGATAAGTTATAATGGAAGGAAACACTCCAAGGCATAGGATAGTTTATGAAACAATACGGAAAAACATAGAAGAGCATGTGTACCCGGGAGACAGTTTATTGCCGAGCGAAAATGAAATGTGTGTGCTTTTTGGGGTTACCCGACCTACCATTAGGCAGGCATTAACCCGATTAGAAAATGATGGTTTTATTAAAAGGCATCAGGGGAAAGGTAGCATTGTTCAAAAGGTGCATCATCGATTGGGCATTTTATCCATTAAAGGAGTTAGCCAAATTTTAGGAACTCAGGGGAGTCTTACAACCAAAATAATTAAAAAGCCTTCGGTAGGGTTATGGCCTAATAATTTTATGTACGAACTAACAGAGGAGGAAAAATCTTTAGGCTGTATTAGAATGGAACGGCTACGTTTGTTAGACGACAAACCTATTATTTATGATATTGTGCATTTGGTAAATGTAGATATCCCTAGGTTCTGCCAAAAGAAGTACGAAAACCGCTCATTATTTAGCACCCTTAAAAACGATTATGGTATTGATGTGATTGATGGACAACAAAATATTCGCGCCAAAAATGCAAACAAAGATGTAGCAAGTCTTTTACAGATTTCTCGAGGAAAGGCTGTTTTGCACCTTGAAGGGGCTCATTATACCAGTAAAAAAATCCGGGTTTTTTCAGAAGCCTACTGCCATACCAATCATTTTTACCTGTACGGGTCATTTTAATTACTCCTCCCTAAATTGAATGATGTTTTATAAGCGGTGTGCTACTAAATTCAACAAAAAACTTTTGGTTTTATCATAACCTTCTACAAGAGACTGAGTGGATTAGAGTTTGCGAACGGAAATTTGTTCAAGCAAGTTTTAGCTCGTTCTTACGTTTATCTGCTGTCCTTTCCTTAAAAAAAGGTATATGTTTTAAAACTCGATCCTATAAGTAATAGTAGAAACAATTAGAAATAAACTATATTGTTTTAACTGACCATTCTCTTCACTAGCGCAAGTTTAGCGATAGCGTAACTTGTGTTTACAAATGATAAAAAGAGTCTTTGACTCGGCAAATAGTAAAATAACAATGAGTATAAAATACGAGATCAAACAAAACTGGACTTTATCACATTTACTCATCCTTGGTTCGTGTCCTCACGAAACAATTAAAAGAATTTAAAATATAACGGGTTGCAAGGCATTAAAGGCACAAGTTACGCCTTTCGCACAGCTTGCGCCAGTTGGAATAATAATGATAGAAGAAAACCCGTTCTTTAGCCTGAATTATGCAGGTTAGATAGTAGAAAAATCAAACGTATCTAAAAAGGCCGTGGTAAACTTACCCGACTTAAACCGCTCATCTTCCATTAATTTAATATGAAAAGGGATGGTTGTTTTAATACCTTCAATCACAAATTCCTGCAAGGCTCTTTTCATCCTTGTTATTACTTCTTCTCTGCTTTGCCCACTTACAATAAGTTTGGCAATCATAGAATCGTAATTGGGCGGAATGGTATAGCCAGCATACACGTGGCTGTCAATTCTAATTCCGTGCCCACCGGGCATATGCAAATTAGTTATTTTGCCAGGCGATGGCCTAAAATCTTTGGTTGGGTCTTCGGCATTAATTCTACACTCCATACAATAGAGTTTAGGAAAATAGTTTTTACCAGTAATTAGAATACCAGACGCTACTTTTATTTGCTCCTTAATTAAATCAAAATCAGTTACTTCTTCTGTAATAGGGTGCTCTACCTGAATACGGGTATTCATTTCCATAAAGTAGAAATCACCGTGTTTATCAAGCAGAAACTCAACGGTACCTGCTCCTTCGTACTTAATGGCTTCAGCACCTGCAATGGCCGCAGCACCCATTTTTTTACGTATTTTATCAGTTACAACAGGTGAAGGTGTTTCTTCAATTAGCTTTTGATGCCTTCGTTGGATAGAACAATCTCTTTCAGACAAATGGCATGCTTTACCATTGCTATCGCCTATAATCTGAATTTCGATATGGCGCGGCTCTTCAATGTATTTTTCCATATAAAGCGCATCGTTGCCAAAGGCAGCACCTGATTCCATTCGAGCATCATCCCATGCTTTTTGAAAACCAGATTCTTCTTTTACAATACGCATACCCCTGCCACCACCACCGGCAGTAGCTTTTAAAATAACAGGATACCCTAATTTTACAGCTTGTTTTTTACCTTCGGCAACCGATTTAAGTAAGCCTTCGGAACCAGGGATTACGGGCACTCCCGCCTTTTTCATGGTGGCCTTGGCAGATGCCTTATCGCCCATGCCGTTAATCATTTCTGGTGTAGCACCTATAAATTTAATACCATACTCACGGCAAACTTCGGAGAACTCCGCATTTTCAGATAGGAACCCATACCCCGGATGGATGGCATCGGCATTGGTAATTTCGGCCGCAGAAATGATTCTTGTAATATTTAAGTATGACTCACTGCTTGGAGCCTCTCCAATACAAATGGCTTCGTCTGCAAATTTTACATGCAAGCTTTCCTTATCGGCCTTAGAGTACACGGCTACCGTTTTAATGCCCATCTCACGGCATGTGCGAATAATTCGAAGGGCTATTTCGCCCCTATTGGCGATTAATATTTTCTTAAACACAAATTTGTTGGGTTAAATTTAAGAAGGATCCACTAAAAACAATGGTTGATCGTACTCAACAGGAGTCGCATTTTCAACCAATACTTTCACAATTGTTCCACTTACTTCTGATTCAATTTCATTAAATAGTTTCATTGCTTCAATAATACAAACTGTTTGACCAGCCGAAACAGAGTCGCCCACATTTACAAATGAGGGAGATTCAGGATTGGTAGAACGATAAAAAGTGCCTATCATAGGAGATTTTACTTCAATATAGTTTCCATTCTCCGATGCAGGTACTGCTGGCTCTGAAGCTACTGTTGCAGCAGCAGGGGCAGGTGGTGCTGAGGCAGCAGGCGCTTGAACTGCCATTGGGGCAGCAGCTACTTGAGTTACATCGGCACTCCTTTTCACAGAAAGTTTTAATTCTTCTGTTTCAATATTAACTTCGTTAAGTCCAGTTTCGGCAATAAAGTCTATTAGGTCTCGAATCTCTTTACTCTTCATAATTTTTTAGGTGTCTTAATTTTTTACACGCTCTGCATAAGAGCCTGTACGTGTATCAACTTTAATTATTTCGTCTTGGTTTATAAACAAAGGCACTTGTATTTCAGCACCTGTTTCTAGTGTTGCTGCCTTGGTTGAGTTAGTGGCGGTATCTCCTTTAACTCCTGGTTCAGTATAAGTAATTTTAAGCACTACAAATGCTGGAAGCTCGCAAGTTAATGGTTTCTCCAGCTCTGCATGGTAAATCACTTCCACCTCTTGGCCGTCTTTTAAAAATTGTGCCCCAACAATAAGGCTTTCTTCTAACGACATTTGCTCATACGTTTTACTATCCATAAAATGATAGCCTAGGTCATCTTTGTATAAATACTGATGTGCCCTGCGCTCAATGCGAGCCGTAGTAATTTTATGTCCAGATGAAAATGTATTGTCTATAACTTTACCAGTTTCTATGTTTTTTAGTTTGGTTCTAACAAAAGCAGGCCCTTTACCTGGTTTTACATGTTGAAACTCTGTAACTACATAGAGACCATGATTATACTCTATACACAGTCCGTTTTTAATATCTGAGGTAGTAGCCATAAATTCTTATAAAGTTGCTAAAATTAATTGAGTTATTTAGGATTATAAGCCCATTTAAGATAAATAGCTCCCCAGGTGAACCCTCCACCAAACGCAGCTAAAACCAAGTTGTCTCCCTTTTTTAATTTCTCCTCATAGTCCCATAATAATAAAGGAATAGTGCCTGAAGTTGTATTTCCATAGCGCTCAATGTTCATCATCACCTTGGAGTCATCTACACCCATTCTTTTAGAAGTTGCATCTACAATACGTTTATTGGCTTGATGAGGCACTAAATAAGCAATATCATCCCCTGTAAGGTTATTTCGCTTCATTATTTTTTCAGCATAATCGGCCATATTGGTTACTGCAAATTTAAATACCGTTTTGCCATCTTGAAAAGCAAAATGCTCTCTATTTTTAATAGTTTTTTCGGAAGCAGGATATTTGCTTCCACCTGCTTTCATATTTAAAAATTCAACACCCTTGCCATCGCTTTTATGAATTGAGTCTATAACACCTATATCTTCAGTAGTTGGCTCAAGCATAACTGCTCCACCACCATCACCAAAAATAATACAGGTGGTTCTATCGGTATAATCTACAATGGCCGACATTTTATCTGCACCTACAATAATTACTTTTTTGTACTTGCCGCTTTCTATGTACATTGCCCCGGTAGTAAGGGCATAAATAAACCCTGAACAGGCCGCTCCAATATCAAAATTAAATGCATTGTCCAGACCTGTGCCTGCGGCAATCAAATTTGCAGTTGCAGGAAAAACATGGTCGGGAGTTACGGTGGCGCAAATCACCAAATCAACATCTAAAGGGTCTGTGCCAGTTTTTTTAAGTAAGCCTTTTACCGCTTCAATGCCAATTATAGAGGTGCCTTTCGCTTCGCCTTTTAAAATTCTACGCTCTTTAATTCCAGTTCGGCTAACAATCCATTCGTCATTCGTATCTACCATTGTTGCCAACTCATCGTTGGTTAACACATACTCAGGCACATAACCATGTACTCCGGTAATAGCTGCATTAATTTTACTCATAATTTAAAACCGTATTGAGGTAAGATAGGTAAACTGTTTATTTATATATCGCCTGCAAATATTGAAAATATTCTATCAACATAATTATTTTAAAGGCAATAATAGAAATACTAACCATAAACTTATAACTCATATTTATATAATTACACTTAAGACGTCTCTATTAATTGATTTTACCAGAGGACACAAGCAATTAATAGAGAGGCCCTAAAACAGCAAAAATAGAATTGCATACAAGCACAAAAAGCCTCCCGTTATTTCGGGAAGCTTTCGCTTTAATATCTTTTACAGATAATCATAAGTACTGGTATTTATTTGCTTAAAAGCAAATAGAAGGTGTTAAACTGCTACTTCTTTTTCGATAGCAGGTTTGCCCTTATAATACCCACAATCAGCACAAACTCGGTGCATTAGTACAGGTGAACCACAATTAGAACACTCCATAAACGTAGCAGAAGTTGCCTTGTAATGCGTTCTCCTTTTATCTCTTCTCGATTTCGATATTTTCCTTTTAGGATGCGCCATTTTATTATTTCTTTATTTTATTTCTTTCAATTTTTTCCACCTTGGATCCATAGCAATTTGCTCATTTTCGTTGCTTTCTTCCGATGAGTAAATAAATTCATCTTCATCGTCTTCGTTATTAAACTTGGGATGAAGCTTTTTCATAGGAATTGCCACCCCTATAAATTCATAAATATATTGTGCTACATTTATGGTTTGCTCATTTCTAGGCATCATAAGTATTTCATCACTTAATTCTTCCCAGTCATCACCAAATTTTAAAAGCAATTTATTAGATACCAAAAGATTAAACCAAAAGGGGTCTAAACTCCGGTCGCAAATAAGTTCTACTTTTCCATCTATTTCAAATTTGAGCTCTATATAAGAGTCTGATTTTGCCAAGTTAAGGTGAATTTTTCCACTCCCCTTACTTACCAAAGAGCCTTCAAATAAGCTAAAAAAACTATCATCAAAATCAAACTCGTATTGATGAGAGCTATTCGATAATTTGAAGATATCTATATTATAATCTTTCCTTCTTACCACCTCTTCTCACTCAAGCGCACAAAGATATAAAGTATTACTGTATTTAACCTAGGTGAATTAAAAATTGTTGCAATAATAGGTATCTATTCAGCCGAAAAAACATAGCCACCACCCGCTAGCTAGCGGGAAAAGAACCACAAAGTATTAACCTAACACATATAAATTTTGTGAAACTTGGAGGCTTAGTGCCTTCGCTACGCCTGCCTTGCCAGTTCAGGCAGGCTGTGGCTAAAAAGGTAGCTTTAATGGGTGAGTAGGTACCAATAATATCAAAACTGCCTACATGCATTTAGATTGATGTGATACGAAGCGTTAAAAAAATCGCTATCCCGAATTATTATCGGATTGAAAATATTTTAGGTACTAATGGCGCATTATAGCACTTTACAACGCCTGAAGTATATTTTGAGTAGTTCAGCCTAAAAACTTTAGGGCTAAGCCAATCAATATTACTCAATAAACCTACTTTTGCAACCTAATGAGAAAAAAGCCAATTTTTGAGAACGTTTTAATCGAAGGCATTGCCGCTGAAGGTAAAGCGATTGCCAGAGTGGATAATAAAGTAATTTTTGTACCTGGTGTTGCCCCCGGTGATATTGTTGACATAAGAGTAACCCGAAGAAAGAAAAGTTTTTATGAAGGCACTGCTATCAAGTTTCATAAGTACTCTAAAGATAGAGTGAGCCCTTTTTGCGAATATTTTGGTATATGTGGGGGGTGTAAATGGCAACACCTGCCTTATAACTTGCAACTGCAATTTAAAAATCAGCAGGTGGTAGATAATTTAGTTAGAATTGGCAAAATTGATTTACCCACATTCAACCCAATTTTGGCTTCTAAAGAGCAAACGTTTTACCGAAATAAGTTAGAATTTACTTTTTCAGACACTCGTTGGCTTACTCGTGAAGAGATTGATAACTCAGACAAGCTGGAGCGAAATGGGCTTGGGTTTCATATACCAGGCAGGTTTGATAAAATAGTTGATATTAACAAATGTCATTTGCAAGCAGAGCCTTCTAACAAAATTAGAAACTGGGTAAAGGATTATGCACTAAAAAACGATATCCCATTTTTTAATTTAAACTCACAAAAGGGATATTTAAGAATCTTAATAATTCGCACCTCTTCTACAGGCGAAAATATGGTGATTTTACAAGTAACTAAAGACAAACCTGAGTGGCTCAATCCACTGTTAGAGGGATTGGTAAACGAATTTTCGGAGATTACCTCCTTAAATTATGTAATTAATAATAAGCGCAACGAAACCTTTAATGATTTACCTGTTCATAATTATGCAGGAACTCCTTACATACAAGAAGCGATGACGATTGAAGAGGGCACCCCTGAAAAGCTCACCTTTAGAATTGGTCCTAAATCGTTTTACCAAACCAATAGCCATCAAGCTTATGAATTATATAAAATAACTAGAGAATACGCTAACTTAACAGGCCATGAATTGGTCTATGATTTATATACAGGCACAGGTACCATTGCCAATTTTGTAGCCCACCAAGCTAAAAAGGTAATTGGGTTAGAATATGTAGAAGATGCCATTAAAGATGCTAAAATAAATTCAAGTATCAATAATATTACCAACACTGAATTTTATGCGGGTGATATGAAAGATCTTTTAAATGAGGAGTTTATTCAGAAACATGGCCAACCCGATGTAATTATTACCGATCCTCCACGTGCAGGTATGCACCAAGATGTAATTAATATGCTCTTAAAAGTTGAAGCTGATAAAATTGTGTATGTAAGTTGCAACCCTGCAACCCAAGCCCGAGATTTAGCTTTACTAGATGAGAAATACAAGGTAACTAAACTACAACCGGTAGATATGTTTCCGCAAACACATCATGTTGAAAATATTGCTTTATTGGAGTTGAAATAGCAACTTACCCCTCCAACTTATAAAATTCACCTTCATAATAAGCTGTTACAGGGCTACCTTGGTAATCTGTGCAGTTAATATCTATTTGATAAGTGCCATCTCCATTATTTTTAATGGTAACAGTTCCAGCTAAATATGAGCCAAAATCACTTGCTCCTGTACTCCAATCTACGTTAAGCTCGGTAGCAGCCCTGCTTATAGAAAAGTTATTATTCACCATTCCATCAACCGTGTAAGTACCCGTTCCAATGGCTTCATCTTCTGTCCATAAAGTAAACCTAAAGTAGCTTCCTGTGCCTGAGTAAGACCAAGTAGGTTGGTAGGTAGCCTCGGTAGTGCCTGTATGAAAAACCAATTCGAATTTATAATTTTTATTGGCAGGCAACTTCACATAACTTACCATTTCAGCAAATTTAATCTCGTCCTCCACCCCATTAATAAGCAATTTATTTACAATTTCTTTGGGTGGTTCTTCGGGCTCTGTTAAAAAAGAGCAGCTCCCCAACAACCCAAGTAATACAATTATTAAAAAACGATTCATTTTATTGGTTAGTAAGAATATTGAAACACAAACTTAAAAAAAATAATTTAGTCAATTGTTTAACGTACAGAATCTATCAAAGGCTGAAAACCTACCGAAAAAAAATAATGAGTAAGTTTAATGCCCAAAATGTAACACATTTGGTGGAATTAGCCCTAAAAAAAGGTTATTTCGATGATTTAACTAGTGCATCGTTCCGTATATAAGTTTGCAATAGATGTTTAAAAATAGTATCTTACGGCATAACAAAATTGAAGAAACACAAATGCCATTTGAACGAAAAAGAGCCGATTTACTATTATCAGAATTAGATAATGCAAAACTGCAAACAATATCAAAATCAGGGAAAGAATCCTTTTCAAGGGTTAGCCGAGCAAAAATATTACTTTCATATTCTCGAAATGAATCAATAAACTCAATAGCCAAAAAACATCATGTGTCTCGCCCTACTGTGGAAAAGTGTGTCGATAAAGCATTAGTAGGGGGGGATAGAAGTGGCTTTATCAGATTTAATGAGGAAAGGAAGTCCATCTACAATTACAGCGGATTCAAAAATGTGGGTTATTAACCTTGCTTGTCAAAAACCGAAAGATATCGGATATGCATCAGAGTTTTGGACAATTAGTCAATTAGCAAGTCATATACGAAAAAAATGCAAAGTTGAAGGACACCCATGCTTAGGTAAAGCTGCTAAAAGTACAATTTTTCGAATACTAAATGAAGCATCTATTAAACCACATAAGATTAAGTACTATTTAGAAAAACGTAATCCGGAGTTTGATGAGAAAATGGCACAGATATTATACGTATATAAAGAAATAGAACTACACAACGAACAATTGGAAAACAATGAAATTGAGCGTGATTTTGCAACACTTTCTTATGATGAAAATCCTGGTATTCAAGCAATTGAAAACATTGCTACTGACCTTTCCCCCGTTGTTGGAAAAAGTACAACTTGGTCTCGTGATTATGAGTACAAACGACATGGTACTTTGAGCCTATTGGCTGGAATAGATTTGCATAACGGTAGAGTAATAGGGCTTCAACAGACATAGAAGTCGAGAGTTCTTAGAAAAAGTGGATTCAGAATATCCAAAACACTGGAAGTTGCGGATAATATTAGACAATCATTCAGCCCATATATCGAAAGAAACAATGACGGCACTGACAAAATATCCCAACCGGTTTGAGTTTGTTTTTACACCAAAACATGGTTCTTGGTTGAATTTAATCGAAATGTTTTTTAGTAAAATGTCAAGGTCATTTCTTCGTGGAATTAGGGCAAAATCAAAAGATGAGCTACGAGAACGGATACTTAAATATTTAGATGAAGTGAATTTGGATCCAGTTATATTCAGATGGAAATATAAATTAGAGGATATTATAATTTAACAATATATTGTAAGCGTAATTATGGAACGTTGTACTAGGTGAAAAATTTAGGCCTGAAATTAGAATTGGAATCGATAGTTTTTTTTGAAAATATTGCAATTGAAGCCGTAGTTAGTGCCTGTCCGAAAACTTAAAAAGCCTTTCTATTTGTCTGATTTACTTGATTATGCACTCAAATTTAAATTGGGTTTAGTTTCAAAAGAGGCCGTAAATGGTTAAATTTAGACCGTAGTGC
>JALSJD010000194.1 GCA_026989535.1 Cyclobacteriaceae bacterium | reverse complement strand
TGTTAGCTCTTTTCCATCGAGGAGAAGGCTGTATTTCATACCCATACAAACTTCAAATTTTGTTTTTTTAGTTTGAGATTTCAGAAAAGAAAAACTTGTAGTAGCTTTTTTATCTAGCTCTATCCAAAACTTTTCATCGTAGTTTGAATCTGAATTTATAATATCACCATCTAAATAAGGTTCAAGTTCAATAAAACCACTAAAGTTAAGGGGGGTTATAGAAAATTCAATAGCTCCTAAATCTTTTTCTACCAAACTAACGAACCGCTTAGAATCTATTTGAATTTTTTTGCCATTAACAAGCGTGGCGGTGGCACTTCTAAGAAGAAGGCCATCTTTCATATTTAGTTCTCTTCTAAACTCATGAAGCGTGCAATTATTAAGATCAAAAACTTCGTTTTCAACCTTAATCTGTATGCCTATCCAATTGGTAGAGTTAATAATTTTAGCAAAATACTCGGGGTATCCGTTTTTCCACCAACCCACACGAGTTTTGTCAGGGTAATACACGCCACCAATGTAGGAGCCTTGTAAGGAGTTGCCTGAATACATTTCTTCGAAATTGGCACGTTGACCCATATAGCCATTGCCAATGCTAAATATGCTTTCTGAGACTTTATTGTTCTCCGGATGAAATCCTTCTTCAATAATGCTCCACTCATTGAGTTTTATAAATTTGTTCATACTGAGTGTTTTATTTTTTTAATATTTCAAGTGCTTGCGGCACCGTTATTTTATCTAATCCTGTTACTACTAAATTTGCTCTATGCAGCACTTGTTTGTCTCCTATGCCAATACATTTCATTCCTGCATTTTTTGCAGCATCAATTCCTGCTTGTGCATCTTCAAATACGAGGCAATTTGTAGGGTTAAGGTCTAATAATTTAGCTGCCTTTGTAAATACTTCAGGGTCAGGTTTGGCATTTGATACCATCGTGCCATCAATACGAGCATCAAATAAGTGAGCTATGCCCAATTTTTTAAGAATATAAGCTGCGTTTTTGCTGGCAGAACCTAAGGCTATTTTAATTGCTTGATCCTTAGCATTTTCTATAAAAATTTTACTTCCTGGCAATAAATCGTTGAAATCTAACTTTTCAATCAATTCTAAATACAGCTCATTCTTTTGGGTAGCTAACATATTGCGTTCTGAGTCGGATTTAGTTATTCCACCAATGTTAAGAAGTATGTCAAGCGATTTTAGCCTACTTACCCCTTTGAGCAGTTCATTTTGTGCCAGTGTAAAATCAAAATCCAAATCGTTGGCAATTTTTTTCCATGCTACATAATGATATTTTGCAGTATCTACTATTACTCCGTCTAAATCGAATATAAACCCTTTATTCATCTTTTTTGTCTTCTACAATTAATGTGAGTAAGCCAGCAATAATCATCGAAATTCCACCTAAAACCAGCGCATATATGGTATTGCCATTAAACAAGCCAGATACCATAAAGCCTAATAAACTAGCTGCTAAAATTTGGGGTATAACAATAAAAAAATTAAATATTCCCATATAGACCCCCATTTTATTTGAGGGCAATGACCCTGTTAGGATGGCATAAGGCATGGATAAAATACTAGCCCAGGCAAAGCCAATTCCTATTTCAGAAATGATTAGCATATAGGGATCTTTAATAAAATAGAAGGAAATTAACCCGATACCCCCAAATATTAAAGCGATAAGGTGTGTTATTTTTCTGCTTGTTTTTTTTGCAATTACGGGTAATAAGAAAGCCATAATAGCTGCAAAGCCATTATAAACTGCCATTAGAATACCAACCCAATCGGCCCCATCATTATATAGTTTAGAGGTGGTGTCTGTAGTTTCGTATATATGGCTTGTAACCGCAGAGGTGGTGTAAATCCACATAGCAAATAATGCAAACCACGAAAAAAACTGAACAAATGCAAGTTGTTTCATTGCTTTTGGCATATCGAAAAGGTCATCGATAATAGAAACTAATGCAGTATTAGAGGTTTTTTTTGATTTAATAAAATAGGTAATTAATAGTATAATTCCGAAAATTGCAATACCAAAACCTAAAATGTAGAGTTCTTTGGCTAAGCTTTTAAAATATACAAAGTATGCAAACCCACTTCCTAAAACTACCCATATTAAGCTTTGCTTAAAATAGTTAACATCTGTTTTGGTTTTAACTTCTTCAATATTTTTGAGCGTATTCTTAGCATTTTCAAACTCTTGCAATTGTTCAGGGGAGTATTCTTTAGTAGAATAAACAGTCCAAAGTATCGCAATCAGAAAAATTCCTCCTCCAATATAAAAAGCAAGTTTTACAGATGGTGGCACCTGTCCGGATTCGGCCATATTGCTAACATCAAACCAGTTTGTCATTACATAGGGGAGGGCAGAGGCAACTACTGCCCCTGTGCCAATAAAGAAACTTTGCATAGCAAAGCCAGATGTTCTTTGGTTATTAGGTAACATATCACCCACAAATGCTCTAAATGGTTCCATCGAAACATTGATAGATGCATCCATAATCCATAACATCCCTGCTGCTATCCAAATAGTAGGAGAGTTGGGCATTATCAAGAGAGCTATCGAAGCCAAAATAGCTCCTGCCAAAAAGAAAGGCCTTCTTCTCCCTAATCGGTTCCAGGTATTATCGCTCATATGCCCAATAATGGGCTGAATGACTAAGCCGGTAACGGGTGCGGCAATCCATAAGATTGGAATATCTTCAATACTGGCACCTAGTGTTTCAAAAATTCTGCTCACATTCGCATTTTGCAATGCAAAACCCATCTGAATTCCTAAAAAACCGAAACTCATATTCCAAACTTGCCAAAAACTTAACCGTGGTTTTGCCTTCATACTTATTTATTAGAAAGTATCAAATAACTCCAAGGAGCAAGAGATAGTTCTGAACCTTTTTCAAGTGTAATTTTCTTTTTTGTAAAGTAGTTAGTAAGTGTTGCGGGTTTAATTTCACTGGTAATAGATACTTGCTGTGCTTCTGACGACATATTAAAAATGGCAATAACCTTGTCTCCTTCTTTTTCCCTTTCGAAAGCATATACAGTTTTAGCATCTACTTCTATTTTGTTTAACCTGCCACCATTAGCTCCATTCCAGAGTGCTTTATTGCTTTTTTTGAGTTGGTTTAATTGGGTGTAAAGCTCTCTCCATTTTGAATCGATCCAGTGGATGGTATCTTTCTCAAAAAATGCCAAGCGTTTATCTAATCCTGCTTCTTGCCCACTGTAAATAAGCGGCATACCAGGTGCCATATAGCTAAATACAGCCATCATTTCTGCGGCATCGCCCATGCGCTCTTTCACGGTTCCGTTCCAAGAGTTTTCGTCATGGTTACTGGTAAAATTCATTTTAATGTCATCGGGTTGGTAAAGCGAGTCGTTTTTGTGGAAGTAAGTATCCAACTCTTGAGTTCCCATTTCACCTTTTGCTATTTCATTCATAATATGGTGTAATTCCCATCCATAATTCATATCAAAGGCTTTTACTAAATGATCGGGCTGGTCGGCTTCGGCTAACATAAACATAGGTTTAATGCTGTCTAATTCTACTCTTGCTTCCTCCCAAAAATCAGTGGGTACCATCATAGCTACATCGCACCTAAACCCATCTATATCAGCTTCGGTAACCCAATACTTTAATGAATTAATCATATAGGCACGCATATCTTTATTGTCATAATCCAAATGGATAACATCTGCCCAATCGGGTACCGGAGGTGTAAAGTTACCTAGGGAGTCTTTTTTGAACCAATCAGGGTGTTCATTTGCCAATGGGTTATCCCAGGCCGTGTGGTTTGCTATCCAATCAAGAATTACGTGCATTCCTAATTTATGCGCTTTGCTCACTAAATTTTGCAAGTCTTCGAGTGTGCCAAAATCAGGATTTACCGCTTGGTAATCTTTAACTGAGTAAGCACTGCCCATGCCTCCTTTACGATTTTCTTCGCCAATAGGAAAAATTGGCATAAGCCATAAAATATCAACACCTAAACTGTCTAATTGTGGCAAATGCTCTGCAAACGCATTAATCGTTCCTTCAGGCGTATATTGCCTGATATTTACTTCGTAAATGGTGGCGTTTTTACTCCACTCTTTAGGATTTTCAAATGTGGGCATCTTAACCGTTTCCGTTTTTTCTGTACCAGAGTTGCAACTAACGGATAGCAAAATACTTATTGCTAGGGGGAGAAATATATTTTTTTGTTTACTCATTATAAAGTATTTTAAATCCATAAGCAGGGATTTTTACTGCTGTTAATGTATTACTAGTTTTAATTTTATTTTCTTCTAAGTCACGTAATTCGGCTGTATTAGTGCTTATGTTTAACACAACTTCTGCGTTTGATTTATTAAGAACCACATAGGTGGTTTTGCCAAAATAAGTTCTGGCATATACCATTGTTGAGTCTGTAACTTCTAACATATCCATATCGCCATACATAAGCGCAAGGTTTTTTCTTCTGAATTGAGCTAGTTTTTTAATGGTGCTCAGTGTTTTTGCTTCATTAAGGTTAAGGTTATCGAACCGCATCATTCTTCGGTTGTCAGGGTCGTTACCACCCGTCATGCCTATTTCATCGCCATAATAAATAACGGGTATGCCCGGCACCGTTAAGTTAAAGGCCATAAAAGCCTCTAGTTTTTTGTATGCTGTGGTATCTATTACCTGAATGTCTCTGTTCCACCCTGCATATTTAGAGTCTTCATCAAATCGAATGCTGCCATCTGCCATGGCCATAAAACGTGGCTTATCTTGGTTGCCCGAGATGTTACCCATCAAATGATGGCTGCCATAATATTTTTCAGATTCGTGGAGCGCAGTTGCCAACGATGTAAATGAAGTTGCAGGATTGGCAAAAGCCTGCAAGGCGGCATCGTAGAGGTTAAAATCGAATTGTGCATCGAGTTCACCACTATTAATATAACTGGCTGTTAACTCTCTACTTCCATAGGTTTCGCCTATTTGAAAGACTTGTTTATTATGAGGTATAATTACTTGTTCTTTAATCTTGCGGGTAAGTGTTCTCCAAAAATATTCAGGTACATGCTTGGTAGCATCGTGTCTAAAACCATCCAAATCATATTCATTAATCCAAAAAACTGCAGAGTCGGTAAGTATATTGGTAATTTCAGGCTTGGATAAATCAAGTGTTGGCAGAAAGGTGTCAAACCAAGTGGTTAGTCGGTGGTCGTCCCACCGCTCGGTATTTAGGCTGCCATCTGGTAGGTAGAGATTGGTTGCCCACTCAGGATGCTGTTTGTAAATCGGGTGTTCTTGATGTACGTGATTGGCCACAAAGTCGAGCAGAACATTCATTCCATTTGTATGAGCTGTTTCAACCAATTCTTGGAGCTCTTCGGGTGTACCAAATCGGTAATCAATTTTATTAAACGAAATTGGCCAATAGCCGTGGTAAGCCGAAAATTCTGTTTGAGGACTTGGGTAAAGCCCATAGCGACCCTCTGGATTTTGCACAATAGGGGAGAGCCAAATTGTTGATACGCCTAATGACTTAAAATAACCGTCTTTAATTTTTTGAGTTACCCCAGCAATATCGCCTCCATGAAAATCAGCTTTTGGATGTACTTCTGGTATGTTGAGGGGGTGATTATTGGTAGGGTTACCATCTTTAAATCGATCGACCATCATAAAATAAAGAATGCTGGCTTCTCGATCGGTTCTGGTTATGTTTTTTGTGTCGTCAAGCACTTTTCCATATTCCAAAGGTATGAGCAGGTCGTTGCTAGGTTTATCTCCGTTAGCTCCAATTATTCTAATAAACGACCTTTTAATCTTTTTTGCCTGTTGAGGTATTGCAATGCGATAGGCTGTTTCATCTTCATGGATGGGGTTACTTTTAATTTCTTGATTTTGCCAAAGTGCTATTATTTGAGTTGTATTGATTGCTTTAATGGTAAAATTATCTTCTTTAAAAGAGTGGGTAGTAAGTTGTGGTGTGGCACTGTTATCTAAAATTTTAATAAGTGAGTTAAAACCACCCATTCCATTGCTTACCTTATCTGGGTTTACGGGGTCTAATACCTCGGCTCCATCTATCATAAAAATGTATTGGTATTGGCCAGGCGATAGGTAAAGGTTGAGTTTCCAAACATCACCTTCTTTTTTCAAAAGCCCATTATCGGGATTCCAACTGTTAAATTCTCCTTTTACTTTTACCACTTTCATAGTTCCATCGTCAATCAGCCTTAGTTTATGCCTTTTTTTTAATGATTTTTTAAGAATAATACGAAAGGTAGTATCGCCTGAATAAACTTTTAAAACTGTTAAAGGATTAGAATTTTTCCAGTTTAGGACTAATTTGCCGTTGGTTAGCGCAATGGATTGATTAAAAAAAGAAATGGAATCAATTAGTAAAGGATGAAGGAAATAATCCTCTATTAACAGGGTGTCAACTTCGGTATTCATTTGGTAAAAGGAAGCCAAACCAACTAAATTGGAGTTGCTTTCAGCATAGATTGGCTCTTTATTTACCCCCGAACAGGAACTAAGAATAATAGACAAAGAGAAAATGGCTGAAACCAGTATAATTCCTTTTACTCTCCTGTAGATAATTGTATTATTCAAATATTTTATCATTGCTTAGTGGATCGGTTTTGTTCCGTATTTCCGTGTCAGTTAATCTAATCTAAGTTAAAATATTGAAGGATAAAAAAGAGGGAGGGCAGATGCCATAAGAGTTTGGTAAGAAACGTGCTTCTATTTTATTAAATGGGTTGTTTCAAACGTTTGCGGAGAAAAATAAAAGAATTTTGCAATTCTTTGGAGGTTAATAATTGCAAACGTTTGCGGTGATTATTGCAGAGCAATTAGGAATGATTAAGTTTTTATAAAGTGATTTTAGCACTAAGTAAAGATTTGTAATTTTTAGCAAAGCTGGGTTTAGGATTATTGCTTTTTTACCCTATTGGGAAAGCATGCCCACTAGAAATATCGATAATCCATGGATGGCTACCACCTTAAAAACTTCTTCTCCAAGATTGCCCCAATTAGGATTTTGAGATTCAATTAGTTTAACCTTTTTTGCTCGTGACCCAGCTTTAATCTGCTTTTCCCTTTCAATGGCAGATGTAATTGACTCAAACGCTTCGTAATAAACCAATTTGTTTAAATTGTATTTCGCAGAGAAGCTGTTAGGATACAATTTTTCTTTATGCTGTATTAATCTACTTGTTAAATCTGAGGTAACACCAGTATAAAGGGTAGTGTTATTTTTATTGGTAATGATATAGACAAATCCCCCTTTGCCAATGATGTTCATCGTTCTAAGTTACAAAAACTATACATTAATTTCTAGCGGGTAAGGTAGGCGCAGTAAAAAAACTGCTAAATCTATTGGGATTGCTTCAGTCGTACCTCCTTCGCAATGACGATAACGAGCCGTCATTGCGAGTCCATTCCTGCTATTATCAATAGTAGTAGGATAGGTAATTGGATGGAGCAATCTGTAATACTTGTAAGAGATTGCTTCACCCCATATACATTATTGAAATTTTTGAATTTAGGATAGGGTTCGCAATGACGGTTCGTTATCGTCATTGCGAGGCACGAAGCAATCTGTACATACTTGTAAGAGATTATTTCTCCGATAATTACGGGGTTCCTCCTTCGCAAAGCCGTTAAGTCGTATCCCTTTCAATAAGCTTAGTAGATATTATTTTTTTAACATGGGTAACTGTACCTTCTTCGGCTTCAATCTCATCAATTAAAATGGTAGCTGCTGCCTGCCCCATTTCAAAGCCTGCTTGCGATACTGTGGTAAGGCGAGGCTCTATAAGATTAGATAACTGCCAATCGCTAAAGCCGATAATTTTTATTTCTTCGGGAATCTTCATCCCTTTTTCTTTTACGGCAAGAATTGCACCGAGTGCGGCCATATCATTACACCCAAATACGCCATCAATATCATTATGTGTATTTAGTATGATATTTGTAAAACGCTTGCTCTCTTCATAAGTGCCTTCGGGGCAACGCACCACAAGATTTTTATCAAAATTTATAGTGTATTTTTTAAGGCAGTCTTTATAACCATTTAACCTGTTTTTAGAGATTTCAAGGTTTTTAGGCCCAGCCAAATGCACTATTTTTTTACAACCTTTCGAAATTAAATGCTCAACCGCATTATACGCTCCTAAATAATCATCTACAATTACCTGACTTGCCTCCAATTGATTTGCTACCCTATCAAAAAACACTATGGGTAACCCTTCGTTTAATAATTCTTTAAAATGATCGTATTGGGTGGTTTCTTTTGAAATAGACACCAACATGCCATCCACCCTGCTATTCCAAAGTGCTTTGGTATCGGTTACCTCGCGCTCGTAGGTTTCGGCTGATTGACAAAGAATAACATTATAGCCTTTAGCATACGCAATGTCTTCAATGCCCGAAACAATGGTTGAAAAGAAAAAATGGATAAACTCAGGGATTATAACGCCAATGGTATTGGTTTTGCTGTTTCGTAACCCTTGCGCCAGTAGGTTGGGTCGGTATTTTAATTTTTGAGCGAGTTCTTTTACAATGCGTTTGGTTTCCGGGCTAATATCTGGGTGATCCTTTAAAGCCCTGGATATAGTGGATGGAGAAATATTTAATTCCTTGGCAAGGTCTTTAATTGTGATATGGGCTTTCATTAGGTCAAAACTACTGAAATATTTTATATTGGCACGTGAATATTGCTTGCAATTACCCCTTGGTTTTAAATTCTTATATTTTTTCGAGCAAATCCCATCATCTTTAAATAATACAATTATAAGAAATGCATAAATGTTATATGTTAAGTTATTTGTTATTTGGTTACTTTATAATGTTATATAAAATATAAGATTGAAGGAGGGCTTATCGCAAACGTTTGCGGTTTCGTTTTCGTTAAAAAAACTGCAAAAAAAGCTTTGTAGTGCCATTTTTGGTTGTTAACATAGAGGTAACAATGGTAAAATTCAAACGGAATTTAGCTAAAAATGTTAGAAATGACGTTTATGCATTAAATACTTGGTTAATTAATTGAATTGCACTTTTAATTCGGTTTTATCATACGGATAAAACCAATTAGTAGTTAAATAGCCGTTTTGAATTTGCTGTTGAGTTTAGTTAAAATTAGAATAATACAATTAATTTCAACCAATTAAATAGTTTAACATATGAAAAAGTATTACCGGTTAATGTCCAGAATGCTATTTGCAGTTGGTTTGGGGCTTATATTTTTAAGTTCGCAAGCTTATGCACAAAAAGCATCAGTTTCTGGAACTATTAAAGACACAGACTCTGGAGACCCCATCCCTGGAGTTAATGTGGTTATTAAAGGTACCACTACTGGTACCGTAACTGATATAGATGGGAACTACACAATTACTGTACCTGCTAATGCAGTATTGGTTTATTCATTTGTAGGGTATCATACCCAGGAAGTAGCTGTTGGCAACCAAACTACCATTAACCTTTCAATGGAGTTTGATGTTACTCAGTTGGGAGAAGTTGTAGTTATTGGGTATGGAGAAATTAAAAAAGATGACGCTACTGGGTCAGTACTTTCTATTGGAAAGGATGACTTTAACCCAGGTGCGATTGGATCTCCATCGGAATTATTACTTGGAAAAGCTGCAGGCGTGGTTATTACATCAGCAGGAGGAGCAGCAGGTTCTGGTCAGACAATTCGTATAAGAGGTGGTTCTTCTTTGCGGGCGAATAATGATCCATTAGTAGTAATTGATGGAATTCCACTTGAAAGTGCTGGGATATCAGGAATGGCTAATCCACTTTCAACAATCAATCCGAATGACATTGAAACATTTACAGTACTTAAAGATGCTTCTGCCACTGCCATATATGGTTCAAGAGCCTCTAATGGTGTAATTATTATTACTACTAAGCAAGGTACAAAAGGAGGTAAAATGGTTGTAAGCTATAATGGACTTGTTTCTATTGGAGTAGCAAACAAGAGATTAGAAGTTTTTACTGGAGATGAATATAGAAATTTAGTTCAAGATAGAGTTGATAACCACGGTTTTGATGCAGCAGCTTTAAATGGCTTAGGTACAGCAAATACTGATTGGCAAAATGAAATTTATAGAAATGCAATATCTACCGACCATAATGTGGCGTTAAGTGGGTCAATTAAATCTACTCCATTTAGAGTATCTGTTGGTTATACAAATCAAAATGGTATCCTTAAAGAAAATAATATGCAACGTACTAGTTTTACGGTTGCAGCCACCCCATCTCTTTTAAACGATAATTTAGTCATAAACTTAAATGCAAAAGGGTCATTTATAGATAATAATTTTTCAAATAATGATGCAATAGGGTCGGCTATTCGATTTGATCCTACTCAATCTATTCGAAACGGTAATACGCGCTTTGGTGGATATACAGCTTCTACAGAACTTACCTCAGGCGACCCTATTAACGGTGTACCTAATAATATTGCAGTTCATAATCCAGTAGCGCAATTAGCATATAGAGATAATACATCTAAAGCTCAGCGGTATATCTTGGGAGCTAAGTTTGATTATAAAATGCCTTTTTTACCAGAGTTAAAGGCAACCCTTAATTTAGGATACGATTTATATACTTCTGATGGTGTTGATGCTTCTGATACCTTGGGTTCTTGGACGTACCGAGAACCAGAAAATCAGGTTAGAGAATACTCTCAAACTAAAAAGAATAGTTTGTTAGATTTTTACTTAAGCTATAGTAAAGACTTTAATTCAGATAATAAATTAGATGTTACAGGTGGTTACTCCTATCAGCATTTTTATAATGAAGGAGAAAACAGCAATAGACCCCAAAATGCTACTGCAGGTGAGTATCTGAATGCTGATACTGTAGCTTACAAAAATGAAAATTTTTTAGTTTCATTTTTTGGAAGAGTAAATTATACCTATAAAGATAAATACTTATTAACAGCAACTGTTAGAAATGATGGTTCATCACGATTTTCAGAAGATAATAGGTGGGGTGTTTTTCCTGCAGTTGCTTTAGGATGGAAAATTAATGAAGAAGCATTCTTAACTAATGTCGAATCATTAGATCTTTTAAAATTAAGAGTTGGTTGGGGTCAAACAGGACAGCAAGATATAGGAGACAATTTTTATCCTTATATTCCAACCTACACGATAAGCCAAGTTGGAGCATATTATCAATTTGGAGGCAACTTTTATCCAACCCAGCGACCAGATGCTTATGACGCAAATATCAAGTGGGAAACAACCACTACGCTTAATTTAGGATTGGATTACAGCTTTTATAATGGTAGATTAACAGGTTTTATAGATGTATATAAAAGAACAACAGAAGACCTTTTAAATGAAGTCCCAATTCCAGCAGGTACTAATTTTTCTAACTTTTTAACTACAAATGTAGGTTCGTTGGAGAATAAGGGGATTGAATTAGGAATAACAGGAGTTTTAGTTTCTAAAGAAGATTTGAGTTGGGAAGTTTCTGGAAATTTAACTTACAACCAAAATGAAATCACTAAATTAACCTTAGTAAATGACCCTGATTATCCTGGTTATAATACAGGTGGAATTTCAGGTGGAGTAGGTAATAATGTACAGATTAATGGTGTGGGGCATGCTGCAAATACTTTCTATCTATTTAGTCAGGTATTTGATCAAAATGGAATGCCAATTGAAGGTTTATATGTTGATAAAACGGGCGAAGGTGGAAATGTAGCTGGTAATGAGTTGAATAAATTTTATTTAAAAAATCCAGCTCCAGATTTCTTGATAGGATTATCTTCACGTGTTAATTATAAGAATTTTGATTTTTCATTCTCAGGTAGAATTAATCTTAACAACTACGTATATAATAATAATGCATCAAGCATGGCGTTGTATCAAAACCTGTATAATCAGTCAGGTTTC
The DNA here is from genome assembly GCA_026989535.1 of Cyclobacteriaceae bacterium. GTDB lineage: Bacteria > Bacteroidota > Bacteroidia > Cytophagales > Cyclobacteriaceae > JAKISE01. The sequence goes on along the minus strand of JALSJD010000194.1, from coordinate 533 downwards.
AATGCCAATATTTTAACAGATGTTCGGAAAACAGAATTTACAATAGCTCAATATTGGTCAGATGTTTATTTAGAAAATGCTTCATTTTTCCGTATGGATAATATAAGCTTAGGGTACAGCTTTGATAAGCTCTTAACTGAAAAATTAAATGGTCGTTTAGCATTTACTGTTCAAAATGCTTTTGTAATTACTAAGTACTCCGGGTTGGATCCTGAAGTAAGTGGAGGGATTGATAATAATATTTATCCAAGACCAACAACTTATATGCTCGGTTTAAATCTTAATTTCTAATAACCTCCAAAAAAAGAAATATGAAAAATATAAAAATATCTTATGTAATAATGCTGATGGCAACCATTATGTTCTCATCATGTGTTAAAGACTTGGACGTGGAGCCAATTGATTCTAATGTGAGTACGTCTAATAATGTTTTTAAAGACGAGGCGGCCTATAAGCAGGCTTTAGCTAAAATTTATGCGAGCTATGCAATTAGTGGTCAGGATGGAGGCGGAGGTGGAAACCCTGATATCGCA
>JALSJD010000193.1 GCA_026989535.1 Cyclobacteriaceae bacterium | reverse complement strand
GCATAAGTCATAATATCTTCGGGCGATTGCTCTTTAATAAAATGCTTGATTAGCTTACTAAGCCCACCCACAACCGTAATGCCATTTTTATTACAAAACCGAATGAGCTGGTGCGAACGAAACACTTCCTTGCCCCTATGCACAGGGCACGAGGCACTAAAAACTGCTACTGCTATCAATTCATCGTCTAGCATTAACCCGTATTTAAATTTACCACTGGCAGGTTCATTTAGGTGGTTTTTAGCTAAAAAAGCGAGTGATTCAGGCTTATTTAGCTTAATAATACGGGTTTTTCGCGCAAATACACGCTGCGACAAACCGAATAATGAATAAATTCTTGATTTAATAATAGCCGATTTAATTGCCCATAAATCTTCCCAAACATGTACCAACTGAATGTTTTTGGGTAATGAGCTTAGGGGCACGCTTGTCTCTTTTTTAACCTTGTGCAATACAATACCTATATTTTGAGCAGCAAATAACACCCCCCAACGCTCTAATTGGCAATTAGAGTGAACTGAATTTAAAAAAGGCACTATTTTTTCTTGAAAAGATTTCATTTTAGAGGGAATCTCCATCTAGGTAATACTAACAAAGTTCGCAAACCTGATTGTGGCAGACAAGAGATGCTAAAGGGAATACTCTACATAATATTCGTTTTTTAAGTCAAATCTTTGTCATATCTTTAGTGTATAAAATTATGCTGCCACAGAAACTAAAACTTGAGATAGAAAAAGCCCACCAGATTTTGCCTGCAATTAATGAGCAAAAAAGTGGAGATGACTGGTCGGGATTTACCAGAACTACTTTTATGAATATTGCTAAGCAAATAAATAAAAAAGTGAGTTTAGATGTAATAAATGCGCCCTATTTAATTGAAGATAATTTACTGATAGGTGCCAATGAACTCGACAGGGTTTTTACTCTTTATGGGTTAGCCAGTATTGAGGATTTTATAAAATATTTAAAGGAAATACCTAAGTACCGAACTTATAACTGGATAAGCGGCAAAACCTTACAAAGCTATTGGCAGGGCTCCAATGCAAAAGATAAAAAAATTAACGTGCTGTTAACCTTTTTAGGAATCAATACTAATGAATGGGATGCGTGGAGATTGCCTCAACATATTTTGCCAACTAAAAAGCAGATAAAAGAGACCAATAATAGCTCTCCATTTGATGAGCAAACAAATTACCTTCTTAAAAAGTATTACCTGGGGCATTATTTTAGGTATTATCAAAAGGCTGATAATAGCCTTTGTGTAATTAAAACTCCTTTTTTGTTAAGAGAAGATGAAAGCGGGCAGGTTATAGCCGAATCGAAAACAGTAGGCCACAGGTACAAAAGTTTTGCTATTCAAATAAGCGATGGCGCCTTGTACATCGATTTTAAAAATGTTGACTGGGATGAACGAGAACATCATATATTTAATATTGGCATTGCCACATCGCCCAAAGTGCTTATAGGAGTTTCTAGCTCGTTAAATATTAGAAAGCAGGCAATTGCCAAGCGCAATGTTATTATTAGGCAAAAACACTCGTATGATTTTGAAAAAATGGGCGATGTAGAAATACCTTACAGCAAAGTTTTTGAGGTAAAGAGTGATGATTCTATTGCTGCTGATTTTTTTAAGAAAAGAAAAAACAACCTGATAATTACCAGCCTGTATTATAGTATGGATGAATTACAATCTTTGAATCACAACCCAATTTAGTGGTTAAGCACAAACTCCAATAAACAAAAATTAAATAAAGCTCAAAAACGAAACCATCAAACCATGTAAGTTTTTGGTGT
>JALSJD010000192.1 GCA_026989535.1 Cyclobacteriaceae bacterium | reverse complement strand
ATTTTATACATAAAATACTTCCGTCCGAGGAAACCGGACGGAGCAATTTTAACTTAGCCACTGCAAACTCTAAATTACGGGTTTGCAGGTAAAACCAGCAGCCTTGTAAAATGTTGGTAAAAATAAATAGTATTATTATGGAAAATTTGAGTTTGGAAGCTTTGGGGCTTTCGGAAATGAGTAGAACGGAAGTCTCGGAAATTGATGGGGGTTGGTGGCAAATTATTGTAGCTGGTATTCTGGTTGATGCAATGCTTAACCCTGGAGATGCCTTGTCAGAGATGCAAGCTGGATACGCTGCAGCAATGCAATAAACATCAATAATTATAAATTAAGAAATATGGAAAATCTAGAAAAGTTTCAAGTCAAAGAGCTCAGTTATCAGGAAAGGTCAAAAACTGACGGAGGTTGGCTTTGGTATGCAATTGGATATGCGGCAGGATCGGTAATTAGTGGATTAGATGCAGCAGCCGATTGGATGGTAGATAACATAGAAATTGTCTAACAATAATTAAAACCAAAGTATTGCATAGTATTCTTTTAGTTAAAAGATACTGTGCATTTCTCTTCAACTGAGTTATGAAAACTAGGCAACAACCATTATTTCTTCTCTTACTATTCTTTTTTGCTTTTGGGTTTTTATTGAGCAATAACTACAGAGATTATATTTACTCCAATGGCATATATGATTTTGGAATAGCAGATGCAGGAGCCAATTTATTTGTAGTACCTATATTGTCTATTTTTATGTTTATCTCCCAACCTAAATTGGATACTACAACTGTAGTTCTAAGGGTTACATTTTTTTACTCAATTGCTGAAATTGCAAGCATCATTTTTCCGATGCTTGGCGTTTTTGATATTGCTGATTTAATAGCTTATTTAGTAGGTGCTAACTTAATAATGTTTACAATAAAACGTTTGAAAGTAGTAAACAGGCTACCATTACGATAATTAATTATGACTTTTTGTAAGTTTTTTGATACCCAATTTTTTTTTAGCTCTAGCTCTACATTAACAATATTTCTAAAAGCTTTAGCATTGATAATCTTATATGCTTTATTGTGGAACTCGATACTCTCTTATTTTAATGTAGAAGGAATTGACAATGAAACGGTTAAAGAGTTTAGTGGGGTTATCAAAGTTTTGTTGATATTTATGGTAGCTCCTGTAACCGAAACACTTCTTTTTCAATCCTTAATTATTTTTCTGGTTTTAGAATATTATAGAAAAAGAAATAAATACTATGTTGCCATTATAATGTCAACAATATTATTTAGTTTAACCCATATATTTAGCATTTACTATTTTTTATATGCTATTGGCTTGGGTTTAGGTTTCGCTATTTTTTATGTAATTATGCAAAGGCGTAAATCAAATCCTATTATTTTAACAATGCTACTGCATGCAAGTTTTAATGCAACAGGGTATTTTTTATCGCCTTTATTTGAATAGATATTTTCTTAGTTTTTGAAGATAGATTCTTTAAGAAGAAAATATTTTTTTAGGCTTCCATTATCGTTTACTACCAAGTTAACTGTATCTACCATTAACTTTATATTATAATAATCACATAACGAAGCTTCGTCTGTAAATACATAATTGTTTATTGATATAACTTCAGAGTTTAATGGCACGTTTGCTCTTGCTGCACTAGTATTTTCGGTAATGCTGTTATTAACCTAGCGTCAATATACCGTTATTTTCAATAATTTTTCGTACCTTAGCGGTATGGAAAAAATGGATTTCAGGAAGCTATCAAGCGAACAGAGAAATGGGTATCGTAAACGTGCGATGATCC
>JALSJD010000191.1 GCA_026989535.1 Cyclobacteriaceae bacterium | reverse complement strand
GACCTTGTTTTACAAAAACTCTGCAACGAAATGAACCTAACCAAAACCATTTTTCCCGACTCAAATCTCGTGATTTTCTTTAAAATGGTCTCATCTTAAATCCCTTGAGGTCAGTTGTTCTGAATTTTAGGAGTAATATCCAGCAAAACTCATGCTCAAAACCACACAGGGTTAACTTTTATCGAAAACAAAGGACAGTGGCCTCAAACGGTTAAGTTTTCTGCAAATATCCCTGGAGGAATGCTTTTTATAGAAAATAGCATTTTGACTTATAGTTTTGCTGATCCCACTCAAACAGAAAAAAATGTATCTCATTCTCATCTGCTAAATAACACAGGCTCATTAACGAAAAAAGAGTATCACGCCTTAAAAGTGGAGTTTCTTAACACCAATGATAACCTACAAGCTAAAGGAGTACAGCCAACGATAACTAGGTACAATTACTTTTTTGGCAGCGATGAAACGAAGTGGGCAACAGAAGCCAGAGGTTATCCTAAAATAGTTATTAATAACCTTTATGAAGGTATTAGCCTTGAAATTTCTTCGAATACAGATAAATTAAAATATGATTTTATAGTAGCTCCGGGGGCCAACCCAAATTGTATTCAAATGCAATATGATGGAACACTTGCAATGAAAATCAACAATGAAACATTGCATATTACTACCCCCTATCAGTTGCTGACTGAGGTGATTCCAGCAAGCTATGCCATCTGTGACGATATAGCCAGAAATGTAAAGACCAACTATAGGTTAGACGGTGAAGTTGTATCTTTTGAGTTAAGCCATATTGAGCCAGAAGAATCAATAATGATTGACCCATTATTGATTTTTTCTACGTACTCGGGTTCTGTAGCAGATAATTGGGGAAATACTGCTACGTATGATGACTTTGGAAATGGGTATTCGGGTGGCATGACCAGGTCTGACCGAGGAGGAAATTATTTAGGCGAATTTCCAGCAACATCAGGGGCGTTCCAAACCGAATCTGGTGGAGGGTGGGATGTAGCCATACTTAAGTACGATTCTATCGGGCAAAATTTGCTTTATGCAACGCATTTGGGGGGAGGTGGAACAGATGTGCCTCAAAGTTTAATAGTGAACGAAAATGGGGAGCTGTTAATTTTAGGAATTACAGGGTCTGATAATTTCCCCGTAACGTCAAACGCATACGATCAATCATTTAATGGAGGTATCAGCTATCAGCTTTTAGGAGGGGTTGATTTTACTGTCGGTTCCGATTTGTTTATAGCTAAATTAAGCTCAGATGGAAGCCAGCTACTTGCCTCCACCTATATTGGAGGTAGCTCTAACGATGGCTGGCTGGAGGGTGAGAGTCCATTAGCTAGAAATTATGGAGATGAATCAAGGGGGGATATTAATTTTGACTCACACGGAAATGTTCTTGTATCGTCAAGAACGGCTTCTAATGATTTTCCTACAAATAATGGATATGATAATTCGTATGGGGGAGGAAGTGTAGATGGAGTTGTTTTTAAGTTTTCACCTAACTTGAGTGACTTACAATGGAGTACTTTTTTGGGAGGATCAGGTACAGATGTGGCCCTTTCTATAAAGCTGGACTCACTTGATAATATTTTTGTAGCAGGTGGCACAACAAGTGCTGATTTTCCTACAACCTCAAATACATTTAACCCATCTTACTTAGGAAATGTTGATGGTTGGATAGCACATATTACTGAGCAGGGAGACAGCTTGCTCTCAAGTACGTTTATTGGCACCTCTGCCTATGATCAAGTTTTTTTTCTGGATTTAGATGCCAATGGTGATGTATATATTGCGGGTCAAACGATCGGTTCCTACCCTGTTACTTCAGGTGTTTTTTCGCAAGGTGCAACAGGACAGTTTATTCATAAACTAACGCCTAATTTACAAACATCTTTGTTTTCTACCATTATTAATGCCGATGACAGAACCATTCCATCTATTTCGTTAACAGCATTTTTGGTAAACGATTGCGATAATATTTACTTGGCCGGATGGGGCAGCCCATCGAATAATTTCTCTTCCGAAGAAAACAATAACTTTCGGCTAAATACTGCGAACCTTCCTATTACACAAGATGCTTTTCAGTCTAATTCAGACGGCTCCTCGTTTTATTTGATGGTGCTTTCAGGAGATGCCTCTGAGCTACTATATGCTACTCATTTAGGCGATGCTAATTCATTCGTTCATGTAGATGGTGGTACCAGCCGTTTTGATAAACATGGTCTTGTATATCACTCGGTTTGTGCCAGTTGCTTTGGCGATTCATCGTTTCCAACTACTGAAGGAGCATGGTCTCAGGTAAATGGAAGCCTCGGTTGCAATAATGCTCTTTTTAAATTCGACTTGGCTTCACTTAGAGCTCGTATTCAAACTAATAATTTGGCATTAGACAATCCGGGTCTTTTAGGCGGTTGTTTACCCTTAAATGTAGTTTTTGAAAACCTGAGTATTGGGGGTGAACTTTACGAATGGGATTTTGGTGACGAATCAACACGGGCAACAACCACGTTGGATACAATTGTTCATCAATATACCGAAGCTGGCACTTACCAAATTAGGCTAAGGGCATCAGATGCTAACACGTGCATATCAGAGGACTTTGCCTATGCTACAATTATAGTGTCCAGTCCTGCATTTTCTGTTTCTGATAATGTATATATTTGCCAAGGTGCTTCTACACAACTCACAGCATTAGGTGCTTCCACTTTCTTGTGGCATCCTGTAGTTGGGTTAAGCGATTCAGTTATTTTTAATCCGGTGGCAACACCAACTGAAACGATAACGTATTCAGTTCATATTTTTAATAATAATGGATGTGAATATCAAGATTCGGTAACAGTAAATGTAGTTCCTGACATTGAAGTAAATGTTAGAATTGAAAAACTTGACCTATGTCAGGAATCAAGAAAAATAGTTATTATAAATGAATCTGATAATGTAACCAACACCTCTTGGGAGATGGGAGATGGCATGTTACTTGATAGCGGGCAAGTTGCATATGAATACACCGAAGACGGTGATTACAAAATTTTAGGAAAATTTGCTAATCAAGCTTGTAAAAAAGACGTTGAGTTCGATCTGAATATTCGAAAATTATTTATTCCCAATGTTCTCACTCGCAACCAAGATGGATTAAACGATGTGTTGGAAATTACGTCAGGCAACCCAGTAAACTTAGCAATTTTTACACGGTGGGGAACTTTAGTATATGAAGAATTAAATTATAAAAATAACTGGAGAGGAGAAGGGTTAAACAACGGAGTTTATTATTATCAGGTGGTATTAGAAAATAACGAGGTATGTAATGGTTGGATTCATTTACTGGATGGGAAATAGTTTGATTCCTATTCTTTGCCAAGAACAAGGTTAACCCGGAAAAAATATTTTTTTGCAACCTGAATGTATATCGCTTATTATCAGCACTATATAAATAGAATTGTGGTGAAAAAGTTGAGAGTGGTGAATTTTTCGGGTGAAAGAGTCAATCAAAAAAACTAATGTTCTGGCATCCTGATTCATTGTTTCATATAACAAATATGGGACTAGAATTATCAAAAAAAGTAAAAAACACATCTTCTAATAAAGTGTATTTTTTACGGCAATGTTTATTTTAAAGGAAGTGTTTAGGAACTGTAAAAAAATAAGTTGTGCATAAAAGCCTTAATTATTTTTGTTCCTGATAAGGCAAAAAATTTGCGCATAGTAGCACTACGCAATGATTTTTTAACGCAACCAGGGGCAAAAAGAATAAGGATAACTGTGCAAGTTATTTCTTTACAGTTCCTTAAGGTGAAGCTTAAAGTGCCTTACTTGCTCCCCAAGCTAATGCGCCCCAGCCAATAATAAAAGCCAAGCCACCCAAGGGTGTTATTGCTCCTAGTTTGGTAATGCCTGTTAATGATAATGCGTACAGCGACCCTGAAAAAATAATGATGCCTGTAATAAACCCATAACCTGCCACATTAAATGCTTTGTGCTGAAATTGTACCATTAATAACCCCAGTAAAATAAGGGCAAGTGAATGATAGAATTGATATTTAACGGCCGTTTCAAAGGTTTCTAATCTATGGGTTGCTTCTAAGGTAGCTTTTAGTGCATGTGCACCAAAAGCACCAATCATTACGCTTAGCATACCCATAAGGCTTCCGGTAATTATAAATAGTTTATACATTAATTGTGCAGTTTCTTAATCCAAATATAGTACTTCCTATCCGCACCATTGTGCTACCTTCGGCTAGTGCCAGTTTATAATCACCGCTCATGCCCATCGATAGTTCGTTCATTTTAATATTTTGTGGCAAATTTAATTGCTTAACCTCTTTGTATAGTGAATGAAGCTCAGCAAATTCTAATTTTATTTGCGCTTTATTTTGTGTATTGGTGGCCATGCCCATTAACCCAATAATTTTTATATGACTCAATGTTTTAATTTCTTCGCTGGTAATAGCAGCTATTAATTCTTGGGCATTAAAACCAAATTTAGTTTCTTCTTGTGCAATATGTACTTGTAATAAACAGCTGATTGTTTTAGTTAGTTTCTTGCCTTGCTTATTTATTTCTTTCAGCAGCTTAAGGGAGTCAACCGCATGAATTAGGTGTACAAATGGGGCAATATACTTTACTTTATTTCGCTGCAAATGGCCTATAAAATGCCACTCAATATCCGTAGGTAAGCTTTCTGCCTTGGCAACAAGCTCTTGTACTTTGTTTTCACCAAAAACACGATTTCCTGCACCATAGGCTTCCAGCAAGTCTTTGTTAGGCTTTGTTTTGCTTACGGCAACCAACTTGGCATTAAAAGGAGCAAGTTCTGCCCAAAGGGTTTTAAGCGATGCTGCTATCATAGTACAAAGTTAAAGGAGCTTCTATTAATCTTGAAGTACATTGCTCACAAAGGTAGATTTAAATAAGAACCAAATTAAAAAGAAACCAATAGCCCATTTTAAATAAATCTGGTAGAAATCACTGGTATCCTTGTATCGGTTTTCCTTAATTTCTGCTTTTTCATAGGTATCAATCAATCCAAATACCTCTTCTAAGGCCTTGTTATTTGATACTCTGTAAAAATGACCGTTCCCAATATCGGCTATTTTACGCAGCGTAGTTTCATCTAATGAATTTTCGATGTATTTAGGTTGGCCAAAAAAATCTTTACCAAAAGGCACCCTGCCTTCCTTACCCACGGCAATGGTATATATTTTAATATTATAGGCATCTGCTAATTCGGCCGCAGTTATGGGGTCAATATTGCCTGCTGTATTCTCCCCATCGCTTAATAAAATTACCACTTTAGAGGCTGCCTCAGATTCTCTCATTCTGTTGGTAGCCACAGCCAAGGCGCTTCCAATGGCTGTGCCTCGGTTTTGAATCATATCAAAATCAATATCGGATAAGTGTGCTTTTAGTAAATCATAATCTGTTGTTAGGGGAGAGAGCGAGTAGGCATCTCCGGAAAAAATCACAATGCCAATGCGATCTTGAAACCTGCCAGCTACAAAATTTTCAGCTACTTGTTTGGCAGCCTCTAACCGGTTTGGCTTAAAATCTTCAATTTGCATCGACTCCGAAATATCAATAACCATCATAATGTCAATTCCTTCAGTCCATTGCTCTACTTTTTCATTGGTTTTTTGTGGCCTGCCTAATGCGAGTATAATACAAACCAATGCCAGCATTAAAAAAATGCTAGGCAAAAACCTTAAAAGCACTACCGGTGACCATTTTAACTGCTTTTCGGGCAGAGCAACGGGTAATTTTTGCCCTAAACTTTTGCTTACAAACCACTTTATTAAAAAGGCGATAGGAATTAAAAATATAAGCAACAAAAAGGGTTTATTGGCCCAATCAAAAGCAACTAATACTTCTGGTTGAAACCAGTGCAGTGAAAACCAGTTTTCGCTGTAAAAGTCTAATTTATCCATTGGTTATTTGATTCATATATTCTTCAATGGCCAGCGCTTTAATATGCGAATAGGCATCGTCTAATAAAGATTCATCTTTAGGTCCATATATATTTCTGTCAATCGAAATCAATGATTTTTCCAAATCACTTTGGTTGATTATAGCAGAAATTTCTTTGGTGGTAAGTTTAGTAAAGGGTTCTTTTTTAAGTTTTTCGAGGTAGGCTTTCCATAAAATAAGGATGGCTTCAGCATCGAGTCTATTAGAATTTACTAGGTCATCAAACTTTTGTATAAAGGCAGTGTGTCGCTTCTTTAACTGATAAACTTTAATTTTTGACCTTATCTTTTTGCCAAAAATAAGCCATAAAACAATAATAATAAGCACAATAAATACTAAGCCAATGGTGGCATACGGGTAGTTAAATGCCATAGGTACATCTACATAAGCTGTATTCGTAATCATAGCTACAGAGTCGGGAATAGCTTCCACTACTTGTTTTAATACGATGGAGTCTAAGCTTGTGTATAATGTGGTGCTATCAAATTCGTTAATGATATAAACAGGTAACTTTAAGTACTGAACGGTATCTATCTCAAAAGTAGAGAGGTAATAAATAGCACTGTCGTAGCTAAAAGTACTATCCGAAACTGTAGAAAAATATCGTTTAGAAATAAGTTCAAATGGCGAAAAGTTATGTGTTGAGTCAGGAAATATTAACTCCAACGTTTTAGGATATTTTATGCTTAACGAAAAAGCCACGTGCTCCCCAATTTGAACACTGTCTTTCATAAAATGCCCATTGGGTATAATGCTTTGCCCAAGAGTTGCTGTGTAACCAAATACGAAGAAAAGAAGGAATAATGATAATTTACGCACGTTTTAACGATTTATTTCTAACCCTAAACATTTTAATTAACTGAGGTACATAATTATCTTCGGTATCAATTGATAAATAATTAATCTGGTGTTTTCGACAAAAATCAGAGAGGTGTGTTTTATTTTCTGTGTATGTTTTATGCAGGCTTTTTCTAAAACCAGCAGAAGAAGTATTTACCCATATTTTTTTATTGTTTTCTTTGTCCCAAATAGGTATTATCCCAAGCTTAGGAATTTCTGTTTCGCGCTTATCGTTTATTTGAATATTAATAAGATCGTGCTTTTTGGCCAAGGCCTTAAGGTTATTCTCATAACCCTCATCAATAAAATCAGAAATAAAAATAACAACGCTTCTTCGTTTTACTGCATTTAAAAGGTATCTAATGCCCCCATTTAAATCTGTTTTTTTCGATGTTCTTTTGTGTTTAAAAATGCCATGCAAAATTTCGCTCGAATGCTTTTCGCCTTTGGCGGCCTTTATAAATTTTTCTTTCACATCGGAGTAGGCAATTAACCCCACTTGGCTCGATTCTTTGAGCCCAACAAGTGCTAAAACTCCGCAAATTTCTTTACCGATGTCTATTTTTTGTTTGCCGGGGCTTCCAATCTCGTGCGAAGCACTAATATCGAGTAAAAAATAAACGGTTTGCTCTTTAGTTTCCTTGTATTTTTTAACAAAAGTTTGGTCGTACTTAGCAGTCGACCGCCAGTCGATAGAGCGTATATCATCGCCATATTGGTAGGGGCGTATATCGTCAAACTCAAGCCCCGACCCTTTAAATATAGAGTGGAAATCGCCTTGCATTTGCGAATTAATAGCTTTTCTTATATGAATTTCGTATTTCCGTAGTTTCTTTACGAGCTCACGCATATTGGCATCTTTGTTGTTAATAAGAGGTTATATTTAAGATAATTAGACAAAAAATTAAAATAGATACTCAAAATTAACACCTTACATCTAGTATCTAAAAAAATAATATCTTAAAATATAACTGCAAACATAGTATTTTTGGTGGGTGAGAAAAGCAATTTATTTTATAATTATGTTAACGGCAGTTTCTTGCGAAAGCAGGAATGGGCAAAGAGCTATTATGAGTGAACCTGAGATGGTAAATTATTTAATTGAGTTGCATATTGCCGAAGCGCAAGTTCAAAATTTGAGGTTAAAGAAAGATTCTTCAAATAAAGTTTTTCAAATTTATGAGAAACACTTACTCAACAAAAATGGGCTAACAGATTCACTCTTTATAAGAAGCTATAATTACTATTTGCAAGAGCCAGAAATACTTGAACAAATTTACGAAACGGTGGTAGATAGCATAAGTGTGCGTAAGTCAAAGGAAGATGTTGCCAAATGATTTATCCGGCTGCGATAGAACAAAAGCTTGGATTTGATGCCATTAGAGAGTTGCTCTATTCGTACTGCCAATCGCCTTTAGGAGAAAAGTATGTTGCCCGCATGAAGTCAAGTGCAAAGCATACCCATATTATGCAGTGGGTAACACAAGTAGATGAATTTAAACGGGCTTTGCAGCAAGGGCTTATTCCTGCTATTCATGAGTTTTACGATATTTTGCCCATCCTTGAGCAAGTTAAAATAGAAGGGGCGGTACTCGATTCTACTAGTTTGTATAAATGTATGCAAACACTTTCAGCGGCTGGAGCTTTGTTGGAGTTTTTAAGCAATTTGCCTTCTGAGGGGTTTAGTGAACTTAAAAAACTTTGCGATAAGGTAGATTACCCCAAAGGGCTTATAAAGGAATTAAAACAAGTTTTTGATGGAGATGGTAGTATTAAGGATGAAGCAAGTGTGGAGCTTAAGCGTATTCGTAAAACTGCCAAAATAGAAAATGGGCGGTTAAGGTCTATTATTCAGAAAGCATTTAAACAAGCGCAAAAAGATGGCTTTGTACCAGATGGAGCTACAGTTTCGGTGCGCGAAAATAGAATGGTTATTCCTATTAATGCAGCTAATAAACGCCATATTAAAGGATTTGTGCATGACGAATCTGCCACTGGTACCATTGCTTTTATAGAGCCGGTTGAGTCGTTAGAAGCCAATAATAAAATAAGAGAACTCGAACTTGCTGAGCGGAGAGAAATTCATAAGATATTAACAAGGCTATCGGATAAATTGAGATTACAATTGAGTGAAGTAAGGTCAGTTATATTTTTTATTGGCATTGCAGACTTTATATGGGCAAAGGCTAAATTGGCCATTTACTTGGAGGCGAATACACCTCAAATTAAATCGTACCCTTATGTGAATATTATAGATGCTTACCATCCTCAGCTATTAATTTCTTTTAGAAAAGATGGCCGCGAAATTATACCTTTAACGGTTGAGCTTAATTCAACCAATCACCTGTTGTTAATTTCGGGCCCTAATGCAGGGGGCAAGAGTGTGGCCTTAAAAACGATTGGGATTAACCAATATATGCTGCAATGCGGGTTGTTGCCATCTGTAGGCGCTGACTCTGTGATGGGAGTTTTTAACGATATTTTTATTGATATAGGCGATGAGCAATCTATTGATAATGATTTGAGTACCTATAGCTCGCATTTAAAGAATATGAAAATGATGCTTAAGCATTGCAAAGAAAATTCTTTACTCTTAATTGATGAATTTGGTACAGGTACCGACCCATTATTTGGGGGTGCTATTGCGGAAGCAATGTTAGAACAGTTTGTGGTTCAACAATGTTTTGGAGCCATTACTACCCATTACAGCAATTTAAAAGCCTTTGCAGAAAAAACAGAAGGCATAATAAATGGAGCTATGCGGTTTAGTATGACCCATTTAGCACCTGAATATGTATTGGAAACAGGCCGACCTGGCAGTTCATTTGCGTTGGAGCTTGCTCAAAAATCTGGAGTACAAGGGCATATTATTAAGCAAGCTAAAAGTAAACTAGGAGCAGATCAATTAGATATTGAAAAGCTTTTGAACAAGCTTGAGCGTCAAAAACAACAAATAACAGCACGTGAAAATGCCCTTAAAGTAAAAGAGAATAGGGTGGCTCAACTGGAGAAAAAGTATGAACAAACTAGTGCTGCCTTAGACGTTAAAAAAGCTGAAATAATAGACAAAGCCAGGCTTGAAGCCGCCAACCTGCTTAAAGACACAAATCGCCAAATAGAGAAAACCATTAGGCATATTAAAGAGAGTAAAGCAGAGAAAAAAGAAACCAAAAAAGTCCGGAAATCGCTATACAGTTATACCGAACAAATTAATAACCAAGCGAGTAAAGTAAAAAAAATAGCCTCCCCTAAATTAGAGCAAGGAGAAATTACAGTGGGCAGTTTTGCTTTGCTCGATGATGGCACAAGCCCCGTAGAAGTAATTGAAATTAAAGGAAAGCAAGCCAAAATAATAGCCGGTAATTTTACCTCTTTTGTAAAGCTAAGCAGGCTTACTAAAGTATCGAACAAAGTGGCACGTACTGCTGAACGTAAAATGACGGCTTCGCAAAGCAGTATTAGTTTACTCGAAAAAAGAACCAACTTTTCTCCAAAATTGGATGTACGTGGGAAACGTAGTGAAGAAATTTTTTCTTTGATTGATAGTTTTATGAATGATGCTTTAATGCTAGACCAAGCAGAAGTGCGCATTTTGCACGGCAAGGGCAGTGGGGTATTGCGCGAAATTATTAGGCAGCAACTGAAAGAGTTTTCCTTTGTAGCTCACTTTAAAGATGAACATGTAGAAAGGGGAGGTGCAGGGATTACTGTAGTTAATTTGGTATAATTGAGGTGACCCTATATTGATTTTTAACACTATATATTTCTGTTACCTGTAAATATCCGCCTGTGAAATGATATATGTCATTAAAAAATATTTTAATCTATCGTAGATTTATTCTATAAAAATAAACTTATAATTTATGTTACACCAACTAAAACAAGCAAAGGAACTTTTAATAGTATTGCTAATATCAGTTTCCATTTTTTCTTGTCAACAAGTAGATGTTACGAAAACCATTGACATAAATCAAAATTTTGTAAGCTTGGACGAAGCGTCAGCAATTGCTACCGTATTAGAATATCCAATAACATCAACCGCTCAAAATACTGCTGCAAGAGCAAATGGAGTTACAAGTACTTTTAAAAATATTGAGAGTGTACTTGAAGTGCCTGATGATAAGGGCGATCCAGCCTTTTACATTGTAAATTATGAAGAATTGGGTTACATTATTATTTCAGCTGATAACAGAATAAAACCAATCAGAGCCTTTTCATCTGATGAGAACTTCTCTTTGAATTTCGAGAGTTATCCCAGTGGCTTAGTTGAATGGTTAGCAGGTAATTCTAGACAAATCTATGAAGTAAGAGTTCTTAACCTAGAACAAACAGATGCAGTAGCGCAAACTTGGGAAATATGTCAGATGCAACAAGTTTTGATACCTCGACCAATCGATGATGATGGATGTGGTGGGTCTGGCGGAGGGGGAGGGTGTCAAGATCAATATTGGGAATACGGTCCTTTATTGACAACTGTGTGGGGACAATGGGGAGGCTATAATGATTTAGCTCCCGATTTGGGATGCGACAATGTAGATGGCAGAGTACCTACTGGATGTGTAGCTACTGCAATGGCTCAAGTAATAAATTATCATGAATTTCCAACAAGTTATAATTATGCAGACATGCCCAATACTTGGGGAACTCTTTCAACCGCAAGATTAATGCGAGATGTAGGAGATGCGGTAAATATGGACTGGGGATGTGACGGTTCTGGAGCAGATACTAAAGATGAAGTTGCATCTTCATTTAGAGATGACTTTGGATATTCATCCGCTTCATCCGCTGATTTTAATCAAGAATCGGTAAAACAACAAATTCGATGGAATAGACCTGTAATTCTAAGAGGAGGCAGGAAAGGTAAGTGGTTTATATTTCCAGTATACAAAGATGGACATGCATGGGTATGTGATGGCTACAAGCGTTGGACTTATTGCGAAACAGGCACAGGCCATCTTTATTTGCACATGAATTGGGGATGGAGCAGCCAGCAATTAAATGGTTGGTTTGCATACAATAACTGGAGTGTAAATGGGAATGATTTCAATTATAAAAAAGGAATGGTATATAATATAAGACCTTAAAAAAACAACTATGAAAATGATATTAATTTCTATTTCTATTTCTATTCTTCTATTACTAACAACCCTTTCTTGTAATGAAAATGATTGTTGTTCGGAAATACCAGGAAACGACATAATATATGAATTTAGCATCCTAGATAATTCTGACAGAGATTTGCTAAACTCTGAAATATCAGTTAGTTTCAATACAACTGATATTAGGCTCTATAACTATAATGAGATAAAGGGCGACACCACTATGATTTATAATGGAAACAGCGATGCTCCTTATGGTTATGTGATTATAGAAAGAGATTCTATTTTTCGTCTAAGACCCTTTTTTGACACCTCTGATAAATTAGAGGTGAAAGGATATATCAAATGGAACTCACAAGATATAGATACAGTGGAACTAAAACTCGTTCAACAGTCAACTAACATTAAAAGGTTAACGAAAATATTTTATAACGGTTCAGAAGTATGGAATGAAGAAACATCTTCTAATCCAGAGTATAGGTATTTTCAAATAATAAAGTAATTAGTGCCTGTACGAAAAGAGGTGGCCTAAATTATTAAAATGATAATATGGATATTATTTAGGATTATTTGACTAGTCGAATCATTCATATAATTTGTGTTGATTCAGTTTTTCGGGTGAACT
>JALSJD010000190.1 GCA_026989535.1 Cyclobacteriaceae bacterium | reverse complement strand
AGCAATTTAAAAAAAGACTCAATGTTCTGTTTTTGGTGCTCAACTCGCTAATAATTATAAATTTTTTCTGCGCCTAACGTCGTAAATCACCAGCTTAAAAAGCGGCATGATGTTGGTGATTTAGATAGCGGAAACAGACACCGCTTTTTATGTCTGTGTGTATTTACTTTGTTATACCTTTTCCTATAAGGATGCATAATATGAAACCTTTAAACCAGAATATACCAACAGTAAATATAGATATAGATAACTCTACTTACATAATAACAAAGTGGAATAAAAACATAGCAAAACACGGAATAAGTTTACATATTAACTTGCCACCTGGCACTGAGATAAAATCCAACATAACACAGTCCGGCGGGACTATTTCGTTTAAGAAAAATAGAATTTAGTTACATCCAATAGCTATGCTTCCGTTGCTTCTTAACAAAATACCAATTCTAACATTTTGGAAAGAACAATTACTCATGACCATTCCGCCGATTTTAAGCTCTTCACCATTTGGTTTTACTACTACAGGAACCGGTTTATCTGAACTCTTTATAAAACAACCAGTCTGTGTATACAGTTCCGCACTAGCCCTAAAAGAGTCCCCTGTCTGGTGCTGTATCTCAAACAATATTTTGCTACCCATTTCGCAAATGGTTATATCTTTTAGGCTTCGCATTACTATTCCTGCCTTCTTACCGGAAGCTGTTGGATACACCCTTGTTCCCTTTACTTTAGCTAAATATGTTCCGTCAGCATGATAAATTGGTATTTCAGTAGTAAACCCAAGACTATGCTCTTTTACAATTGAGATTATAGGGGTGTCATCGTATTGAAGTATTATTGGTACATTGATAAATTTATTTGTAGCAAACGTTACTTGTGGGTATGTCTGGTAAACTAAATTATCCATTTCTATTCCTCTAGTTGGGTTTATGGCAGTCTATTTTTTAAGGTATAACGCCTGCAATAACCGGCGTTTTGTAGTGTTGTTTGAGCTGTGCTAGGCTTTTTTAGCACAGCTCAAACAACGCGGAAAAACGTCCGAGTTGATTGCTTTTGTTAGGCATGTTGCCTAGACTCACCAATTAAGCTCTCCAGTGGAATATGAAGTTGTGAATGCAAATTTCGAATCATATTCAAGGATAGGCTTCTACGACGATTCAGGACTTCTGATACTCGACCTCTTGGCCCAATATATTTTTCAAGGTCCTTTCTAGATAAATTCATTTGCTCCATCCTAAATTTTATCGCTTCGATTGGATCGGGTGGATCAATGGGGTGATGCTCATTCTCATAGTTATCGATTAAGATAAGAAAAACATCTAATTTATTGCCTTTTTTTGTACCCTCTTCAGCGCCCCACAGCTTCTCGACTTCTGATAGAGCTTGCTCATAATCTGATTCTGTTTTGATTGGCTGGATGTTCATTACACTATCTCCGCATCTATTTGATCATATTGCTTGTGCGTACCGACAAATTTGACAAAACAGACTTGCCGCTCGTAATCGATTGCCACAATCAATCTGTATTTATTTCCAGCAATATTGAACACAACACGACTGTTTTTGAGGATACTTGCACTCCTAAATTGCGCCTTAATATCCTGAGGAGAATTCCATTTTGCCTTTAATGCCTCTGAATGCCACGCTTCTAATGGGGCCTTTGAATCCATATAGCTTGCCGACGATAACCAAAATTCCCTCAATGTTCTCTTCGCAATTACTCTCATAGGTCAGAGTATAGGCCGATACCATTACGGGAGCAAGTGATTTTTTGAATGCCTAACGTCGTAAATCACCAGCTTGCGGATTGATTACTACTATG
>JALSJD010000189.1 GCA_026989535.1 Cyclobacteriaceae bacterium | reverse complement strand
AACTCTTTTGGTCAGCAAAGTGCGAATGCCTGTTACAAAGTAATATAGTACAAACATAAAGTCAAGCAATATCAACCCCAATAAATTAAGTTTAGCTCCACTTTTATTCGTAAAGATGTAAAAGGTTGCTCCCATTAAAATATACCTTACCAATAGTAAAATACCAGCTAAAACTAGGCTTTGGGTCATTGCTATTTCAACAGGGGCTAATGCCCAAATTGCCAACCAGCTAAACGCAAAAATCCCTAAGATAATTTTACTTTTTGATGAATAATATTTCCCAACTGATAAGTGCCTGATTTTTTGCACCATAAAATTTGAAAAGCTTGATTTAGGCTTAGAGGAAACTACACTTTCTTGGTTTAGCACCACCTTGGTATTAGCATCGTTTGCATATTTGTTTACAAATAAATCATCATCGCCCCCCATAAGGTCTTGAAACCCATGAAACCCCTTTTTAGCAAGAAACAGGTTTTTTGAATAACTTAAATTTCGCCCAACCCCCATATAAGGCTTACCCAAAATGGCTGCACTTGTATATTGAATTCCTGTGAGCAAGGTTTCAAACCTTATAAAATAATTTAATAACCCAGGTTTTTTATCATAGTATGAAAAACCAAGCACAAAAGAAGTTTGGTCATTCCATTGATTAGCAAAAGAGCTTATCCAGTTGGTTGAAACCGGTTGGCAATCTGCATCTGTTAATAAAATTTGATCATAAGCAGCCGATTTTATGCCAAGTGTTAAGGCATATTTTTTGCCATTTAAATGAGCAGGAAGTTCGTTAACTGTTAATACTTTGAGGGTTGGTTCTTGCTGAGAAAGTGTTAATAAATAATCATAAGTGCCATCAGAAGAACGGTCGTTAACAATAATAATTTCGTATGTAGAGTAAGATTGAGCTAGTAATAGTGGGAGTAAGTGCTTTAAGTTTTCAATTTCATTATTGGCTGCTATTATAACTGAAACGCCATGAGATTTTGGGGTAGTACTGGCAGACCTAACTTTAAGCAATGCAATAAGCCAGATAGCCCAATAAATTAATTGGATGCTTAGCATAGCAAAAAATAGAATTTCTACGTAAAAATATTTCATTGGTTGGTATGTCAAAAGGGGGCAAATATATATAATATATAATAGCGATTAGCAGTAGTACAACACAACTATCTGTATTTTTGCACTCGCTTTCTAACGTACTAATCTGATGTAAAGCGAGCATCAATAAAGATACCGATGGATTTTAAATTAAAAGCAAAAGATACTAAATCGAAAGCCAGGGCAGGAGTAGTTACAACTGACCATGGCCAAATTGACACTCCCATTTTTATGCCTGTTGGCACTGCGGGTTCGGTAAAGGCGGTGCATCAGCGTGAGCTTAAAGAAGATATAAAAGCCCAAATTATTTTAGGCAACACCTATCATTTGTATTTGAGGCCAGGGCTTGATATAATTGAAAAAGCAGGAGGGCTTCATAAATTTAATGGCTGGGATTGGCCTATTTTAACAGATAGTGGGGGTTATCAGGTATATTCATTGGCCGATAACCGTAAAATTATAGAGCAAGGAGTTACATTTAAATCACATATTGACGGCTCAAAGCATGAATTTGCCCCTGAACGGGTAATGGACATTCAGCGGATTATCGGGGCCGACATTATGATGGCCTTTGACGAGTGTACCCCATACCCATGCAATTACGAGTATGCCGAACGCTCCATGCACATGACCCATCGCTGGTTAGCCCGTTGCATCAATCGATTCGACTCTACAGAACCCATTTATGGGTATAATCAAACACTTTTTCCTATTGTGCAAGGCAGTACCTACCCAGGTTTACGCAAGCAATCGGCAGAGTTT
>JALSJD010000188.1 GCA_026989535.1 Cyclobacteriaceae bacterium | reverse complement strand
TTACTTACAAGCCGATGGCAATGTGAAGAAAATCAACTCACATATTACTAAAAAGGTAGCAGATAAATTAGCGGGCCTCTTTAAATCAGATAGAGCCAGCTACGAAGCCAAATGGGATGACATTGGTATTTTTGTAAAATACGGAATGCTAAGCGAAGATAAGTTTTACGAAAAAGCGAAGTCTTTCGGCTTACTTAAAAACCTTGACGGCAAATACTTTACCCTTGATGAGTACAAAGACAAGGTAAAAGATGGGCAAACAGATAAGGATAAAAACCTAGTATATTTATATACTAACGATGCTTCTAAGCAGCATGCCTTTATCCAATCCGCTACTAAAAAGGGATACGATGTACTTGAATTTGATAGTATGATTGATAGCCATTTTATCAACTTTTTAGAGCAAAAGCTAGAAGGCACACAGCTTAAACGTGTGGATGCCGATACGGTTGATAAGTTAATTGCCAAAGACGAAGAAATTGCCAGTGTGCTTTCAAAAGAGGAAGAAGAAAAAGTAAAAGGCATATTTGAAAAAGCCATAAACAATACTAATATGACCGTGGCTATGGAATCGCAATCGGTAGATGAAATGCCTGTGGTGATAACGATGAGCGAGTTTATGCGAAGAATGAAAGATATGGCTGAAACAGGTGGCGGTGGAGGTTTTCCAATGATGGGCGGCATGCCAGATTCTTACCAAGTTTCGGTAAATGCAAACCACTCGGTTATTGGCAAAATATTAGCAGCTAAAAAAGAAGCTGACCAAGTAAAAATTGCGAAGCAAGCATTTGATTTAGGGATGCTTTCTCAAAATATGTTGGCGGGTAAAGACCTTACCGATTTTATTGAGCGCAGTGTGGAGTTAATGGCGGGTAAGGCTAAGAAATAAATTTAACAACGTTATTGCGAGCGTAGCGAAGCAATCTTTCTTTTGGTAAAGCAGATTGCTTCATCCGCCAAATGGCGGATTCGCAATGACGTTGTACTTTTGCCCTCTTGAACGCCAAACAAAACCATAAAGTAGAAATCCGGCAATTGGGTCTTAAAGACTACCAAGAAGCTTGGGATTACCAAGAAGATTTATTTAAATCAGTAGTTGATTTAAAATTGGCTAATCGTGATTTACCTCCTGCGGAGCAACACGAAACCCCAAACCGCCTTTTATTTGTAGAACACCCCCATGTTTACACGCTTGGCAAAAGTGGAAGCGAAGCCAACCTATTATTGAACGATAATGAGCTCAAAGAAAAAGAAGCAACCTATTATAAGATTAACCGAGGCGGAGATATTACCTACCATGGCCCAGGCCAATTGGTGTGCTACCCCATTATCGACCTTGATAATTTTTTTACTGACATCCACAAATATTTAAGATTACTCGAAGAAGCTGTAATTCTTACCTTGGCCGAATATGGTATAAAAGGGGGTCGGGTAGAGAAGTTTACCGGTGTATGGATTGAGTTTGATAAGGGAAATCATAAAGGTATGGGTTGGAATCCTCGCAAAATATGCGCCATTGGTGTTAAAACTAGCCGATGGGTAACTATGCACGGCTTAGCCTTAAACGTAAACACCGATTTGAGCTATTTTGACAACATTATTCCGTGTGGTATTGATGATAAGGCCGTTACTTCCATTGCCCATGAACTTGGCAAAAAGGTTGATATGCAAGGAGTACAAACTAAGTTGAAAGACCATTTGATTAAATTAATGGGAATGGAGGAGGTTGATTAATGAAAAAAAGACATTGAAAAATCTGCTGTTGAAGGCGTAACGATTGCCATTAAACTTGATGATTCAAAGAGCGAAAATTATTGGACAGTACATTTAGGACACCTCTATTAATTAATTTTGCCTTAGAAAATATAATTGTGGCCTCTAGAGGCTAT
Source organism: Cyclobacteriaceae bacterium (assembly GCA_026989535.1). Taxonomy (GTDB): domain Bacteria; phylum Bacteroidota; class Bacteroidia; order Cytophagales; family Cyclobacteriaceae; genus JAKISE01. The sequence goes on along the minus strand of JALSJD010000188.1, from coordinate 10,962 downwards.
AATAGAATGGGAGAAAAAGCAGAAGAAACCTCAATTCTCAGGCATAGATTTGATAAAGTTAAAGCCAATTCAACCCAGCAAATTGAAGTGATAACAGAGGAAGTGTTCCATTTATTTAATGAGTACTGGGTAAGCTATTTTGCGAACGAAAAACTGTTCGATAAGAAATCCACTTTTGTACCTGATAGCATTCAGACAGAAAACGTGACCTTTATTGAAGTGCTTAATGTAAAAGGTGTTTTGCACGCTTAAGTTAGTAAACTCCTTTTGATTGATTATATTTGATTATAATCGAAAGCAATGAAATCGAACTATCAATTTACAGCACAGATCGAAAAAGACAAAGAAACCGGACTTTATATAGGTTCTGTTCCAAATCTTCCAGGAGCTCATACCCAAGCAGCCACATTGGATGAATTAAGCCAAAACCTTAAAGAGGTAATTGAACTTTGTTTAGAAGAGCTTGATTCAGAAGAGCTAAACGGGTTAGCTGAATTTGTTGGCTTCCAACAAATTTCGATTGCTGTATGAGCAAATTGCCGTTAATTGATGCGAAAGCATTTGAAAAAATATTGCTTTCTCTCGGTTTTAAAATTCAAAGACAAAAAGGTAGCCACGTGTTTTATCGGCATCCAGATGGTAGATATACAACATTACCCCATCATAAAGGCAGAGATATTGGCAGACCATTAATTCGATCCATCTTAAGACAAATAAATGTAACAGTCGAAGACTTTGTTAGTTTGCTCTCTAAATAACAGCTTATTTGAAAACTTCTGAATAATTCATATATTGTACCTATGAACCCATCACCTTCCCAAATATTAGTTATCGATATTGAAACCATTAGAAGCACCGCCACTTACGATGATTTATCAGAGCGAATGCAAAAACAGTGGGATAAAAAAGCATTCAATTTAAAAAACCCGGAGGACATTACACCCGATGAAATGTATAGGGAGCGCGCAGGCATTTATTCGGAATTTGGGCAAATTATCGTAATTGCAGTTGGTTTTTATGTGTATCAAGAGGAAGAATGGCATTTTAGAGTGCGGTCTTTAGCCAATGATGACGAAAAAGTATTATTGGAAGAATTTGTAGAATTGCTAACCAAGTTTAAACCAAACAGCACTTTTTTATGTGGCCATAATGGTAAAGAGTTCGATTTTCCCTACATAGCTAGAAGGCTCTTGGTGAATGGTTTGCAACTACCCGAACTCTTAAATACTGCTGGCAAAAAACCGTGGGAAGTTAACCACCTCGACACCATGGAGCTTTGGAAATTTGGCGATTATAAACACTTTACCTCTTTGGATTTATTAGCTGCCATTTTTGAAATCCCTTCGAGCAAATCTGATATTGAGGGCAGCCAAGTAAGCCATGTGTATTACCAAGAAAATGAAAACGGAGAAGGTCTTGCCCGCATTGCCGAGTATTGCGCCCGAGATGTGATTGTAACGGCTCAACTACTACTACGATTAAAAGGTCAACCTTTAATGGAAGAAAAGAATGTTCATATCGTGGAGTAATTATTTGTAGGTCAAAGAGGTTTTTTTAGGTCAAACTCAGACATAAGTTTTATTAACCCGCTAAAAACCCCTTTAAGTAGCTGTACTTGGGGGTTAGTTTGCCATTATCTGTAATGGTAGCGCGTTTAATTACATCCTCTTTATCGCCTGCAAGTAGGTGAGGGAGTACATTATTTATCAACTGTTCCCCAAAATCGTTAGAGGCATTTATAGGCAACTCGCAAGGTAAATTATCAACAGCCATTACCGTAATATTATCATCATTAGAAAAAGCGGGTTCTTCCTTACCATTTTTTGCCGAGTAATCATACACTGGGTCTGCAATGGTGCTTGGTCGCAAGGTAGAAGGAATAGAGCCTTCAATATCGCAGGTGATATCGGCTATCACCTTAATTTTAAAATCGGGTTTTGTTGCATCCTTTCTAGTAAATAAAACAGGGGCATGCGGATCCCAAAATGCTCCGGCAATTAACACATCTGCTTGCTTTGCGTATTTTAAAAAGTCTCCTTCAAAATTTGTAGGGGTTGAATGAAACTGCTTGATATCAAACGAGCTTCCATCTTTGGTTTTATTATATTCATCAGAATGCACTTGCGCATACACTGGGTAGTTAAATATTTCACTTAGAAATTGAGCAGGGGTTACTCTTATAATACCCATGCCTTTTAATACTTCTTCTGCTCCTTTTGATACCCTTCCTCGGCCTGTTAAAATCACTTTAATTGGTGGCAGCTTAACTTTTGGATATTCTGTTTTTAAGTCATCAAAATCGTAGCAGGTGTGAGCTGGGCGAAGGTTGAAAAGTTTATACCTTTTGCCATAAGTCATAATGCCGTTGTATGCCCCAACAATACCTGCATACCTGCCAAAAGCAACTACTCGAGCTCCACTACTGTCAGTTAGTCCTTCATAGTCAATTAATTTTATTTTTTTCTCAATAATGGTTTGAAGCAATGTTTGATTATAGGGTTGCTCTTTGGTTGTATGTGAAAAAAAGAAATAGGTTTTAGCAGGAATCAACTCTGGCATTGGCACTTCTTTTACACCAAGTAATACATCACAATCCGATACATCCTCGACCACTTCTATGCCTTTGCTCGCATATTCATCATCTTTAAAACAACGAATAGCACTCGACTGAACTACCACCTGCACAGCATATTTTTTCTGAAAGGCTGCAGCTTGCAATGGAGTTAATGGTACTCGTTTATCAACAGGAACTTTGCCTTCTTTTATTAAGCCGATTTTTAACATACTAAGCTATTGGAGGTTGCCAAACCGCTTCTTTTCGATTGTATTTAGGTATTTGTTTATTTCGATAAAGAGGACGAGTAGATATGCTAGCCCAATAGAAATTAACACTGAAAATACAATTGCTTTAATTATATTGGGGCTTTCGGGTCTTGAGAAAACAGTAAACCCATCAATAACCTCAAAATCATCTCCAAGTTCTACTTGTAGTTGAGCTTTCTGTAGTTTTTCATATAACATAACACTTTGGTCGTAGAAGCTAACAGGATCTAGTGCACCAGATTCTCCAATGTACAAACTAGAAAATTCTCCTTTTCTGCCTGCATTTGCTTTTAGGTTTTGGTTAAATAATTTTTTTAAACTGTCTAATTGTGCTAAATCATTTTTTAACTTATCAATCAATTTTAATTGATTAGCTCTGTTAATATCAATTCTGTTTTTAACAAATGGGCTATTCCTAAAGTACTCTACTAAAGACTCCTGTAAATTACCTACGATGGTATTATCAAAAACACGAACCGTTATGATGTATGTTTTTTTATTTTGAATTTCAATTTGTTCAATTACCTTTTCTATATCAGGATCCTTAACCTTTAGTTCCTCTAACTTCTGTTTAAGTACCTCTACATCCACAATATCTTGTTCGGAAACCAACGGCTCAAAATTAAATTCCTTAATATTTTTAGCAACATGCTCCTCAATATTTAACACGTTAGCCAGCCCAATTCGACCTTCTTCTTTGCATAAGGTGTTAAGCTTTTCTATACTATTTTCAACAAGGCGGCCATTAAAATATTCGGAAGAGAGTAGCATAGAGGTATTATAATAAGGTTTACTAACTCTATTATAAGTTACACCAGCTATTACACCAGCTACAAGCATTGCAATTAGTAGTTTTTTATAAGTAATACTTACTCTTCTACACCTTACGATTAAATTAACAAATGCCTTACCTATATTGGCAAACCCCTTGCCTATGGCTTGAAAAAGCTTTCGCAAATCAATTTCGTCATCCCTGTAATTTTCTGTATTAGTGTTTTGTTGACTCATATCTAAATTAGTAGGCTGCAAAATTAGGAAAAAAAAGAACTAACCCCTCTCATTGGGTTACTATTAGGAAACGGCTATTATGATGTACCCCCAATTGTTTAGACAGTTTTCTTGATTTTTAGTTCCCCAGAATAATATGAAATAATAAACTTCACTTCCTCTAGTGTACAACGTGGTTCAATAACAAACCTAACCAACCCCGTTACTTCAAAGTCGTTTTGAGGCACTATTGTAAAAGTTTGTTTATAGGTAGTGTTTTCATTTACAATACTTGCTAATGAGTTCTTCCAAGGGTCTATTTGTTCTACCGAACGGGGTACTTCTAAAAGATTGCCGTTCGTACTAAGTTTGTTTTTCCCTTCAATAGAAATATTAAAAATTCCTTTATAACTGCCTTTTGAGTGAGGAGATACAAAATAAGAACCCTCAGCCAAATCCATCTTAACCTCTAAACGATACTGGTTATTCTTTACTTTATAAATTTGAAGTTTGATATTATAAGGTTCCTCTGCAATGTTGTTTTGATTAATTATAATTGACTTTTCGTTGTTGGTGCTTTTATTAGCTTCCTTTGATAGCATGTTGTCTAATGAATAATAGTTGCCAAGAAGTAAGATGGATATTATAATGCTATTCATTTCTAATTAGTTTAATCGCAGGGCGATAGCCCTTTTGGTTTAATTCCCCGACCCAAGGGGTCGGAAACAATTTTGTTTGCGTAGCAAACTCCTATAATACCCCGATGGCTCTGCCTCGGGGTAGTTTATAAGATTTTGATAAACAAAAGGCGTTAGTTTTGGCCAACACCTTTGTTTTTTTGAGTTTTTGATTGTGTTATTATTCTGGGGTAACTTCACCCTTAAGGGTAAGCACAATAGCTTCAGTACCTGTATTGGCCATAACCGTTACAGTTTTACTAAAGGCACCAGCCTTGGCTGCGTTATAGCGAGCAGATACAAAGCCTTTGCCTCCAACGGGTATAGGCGTTTTAGTGTAATTGGCAACGGTACACCCACACGAAGCTTTTACGCTTGAAATAACTAAGGGTACATCCCCTTTATTCGTAAAATTAAATAGGTGATCAACGGGGATTCCTTTTTCTATTTCACCAAAATTATGGGTGGTGGTTTCCCACGCAAATAGTGGGCCTGTAAGTTCAGTAATTTTGCCTATTACTGAGCTGGTTGCAAATACTGTGGCAATAAAAGCAACGGTGGCGATTAACATCATTTGTTTTTTCATAATTATTTTTTTGTTTTTGTTAAGTCTCAAAAGTGGTTGTTGTTTTCTAAAACCTCTGTTAATAAAATCTTAATAATTGTTAACGAGTTGTTAACAATTGGTAACAGACTAATAAAACATCTACTTTTAACTTGTGAGAGGTAAAAACATCCGCTTTCTAATTATTCTTGCTGCCTTATCTTTAATAGGAATAAGTGCTGCACAGGTGTATTGGGTACGTGCTGCTTTTAATCAAGAACAAGACCATTTTCATAGAGAAGTGAATGCCGCTCTAAACCAAGTTGCACAAGAGTTTTACACGTATAATAAAATTAGCTCACCCAATACCAACCCTATTAGACAAGTAACGGGTAACTATTATGTGGTAATGGTAAATAGCCCCATTGATGCTAATTTGCTTAAGGAGTTATTAAAAAAGGCATTTGCCAAGAGAAATATTACAACAAACTTTGAATATGGTATTTATAATTGCGATACCGAATGCATGGTGTTTGATGAGTTTGTAAACTCAACTACTACACCAACAATAGAACAATTAAATGACCTTCCTCGTTGGGAAGAAGCCAATTACTATTTTGGGGTGTATTTTCCTAGTAAAAAATCCTATTTGCTTAATAGAATGGAAATTTGGATGTTCACCACCATCGTTTTATTAATTGTATTCCTGTTTTTTGGCTATGCCTTATTTGTCATCTTAAAACAAAAAAGACTCTCCGAAATACAAAAGGATTTTATCAGCAATATGACCCACGAATTTAAAACGCCCATTTCTACTATTGCAGTGGCTTCGGAAGTTTTGCAGCAGCCGGGTATTGTGGATGAACCCGAGCGATTATTGAATTATGCCACCATTATTAACAAAGAAAATAAGCGATTAAAAGGTCAGGTTGAGCGGGTGTTACAATTGGCTTCGTTAGAAAATGATGCACTCGAACTTGAGCACGCCAACGTTTCGGTACATCGTATAATTACAGAGGTGGTAGCTCAATTTTTAGTTTCTCACAAACAAGGAATAATAGACTTTTTGCCCAAGGCTAAAACCGATGTAATTATAACAGATAAGCACCATTTTACGAATATGGTGTATAATTTAATTGATAATGCCATTAAATATAGTAACACTCCGTTTAAAATTACAATAACTACCTCCAACGAAAATGGGAGTATTCTTATTTCTATTAAAGATGTAGGAATTGGGATTTCCGAAGGCAATCAAAAACTAATATTTGATAAGTTTTACAGGGTAGGAACAGGTAATTTACATAACGCCAAAGGCTTTGGCATTGGGCTAAGCTATGTTAAATTAATGACCCAAGAGTTTGGAGGCACTATTAAGGTTGAAAGCACCCTTGGGAATGGAAGTAGATTTATAATGAAATTTAAAAATGCTTAAAACAGCACATATTTTATTGGTTGAAGACGATGAGAGTTTGGCTTTTGTGATAAAAGACAACCTTGAAAAAGCAGGCTATAAAATTGCCTTGGCTACCAATGGAGAAGAAGGATGCTCTGTTTTCGACCCTGATATTCACGCCTTGTGCATTTTAGATGTGATGCTACCTAAATTAGATGGTTTTGGGTGTGCCAAAAACATTAGAAATAAGGACGGTAATACACCCATCCTGTTTTTAACCGCCAAGTCGATGAAAGAAGATGTGCTCAACGGGTTTAAACATGGAGGAGACGATTATATAACGAAGCCTTTTAGTTTTCAAGAGCTGCTTTACAGAATTGAAGTGTTTCTTAAAAGATCGCAAAAAGAGTTAGCCCAACCAGAGTCAATTCTATCTTTTAGAAATGTGCATTTTAACCCTCAAAGCCTTACCTTAACCATTAACAAAACGGAGTTTGGCCTTACTCAAAAAGAAACGGATTTACTAGCCTTATTTTTTGAACACCCAAACAAATTGCTCAAACGAGAAACCATTCTTAACCAAATTTGGGGTGATGATGATTATTTTATGGGGCGTAGCTTAGATGTGTTTATATCTAAACTGCGCAAGTATTTAAAAGAGGCTGAAGGAGTAAACATACTCAACCACCACGGGGTGGGATTTAAAATGATGGTAGCAGGCTCTACTTAGTGTTCTATAAATTCCAATAAACAAAAATTAAATAACAAATAAATTTCAAAAACGAAAACACCAAACTATGCAAGTGTTTGGTGTTTAGGTGATTGCATTTTGAGATTTATTTGTTATTTGAATATTGACATTTGTTATTTCTGAAAATATTGACTTTTAGGACAGCCTCTACTTAACTCTGCTTTTAAGCAGTTTGATGTATTCTACTAACCTCTGATGGTTTGGAGAGTTATTGCTATTAAAAAAAGCACCTTTTGCCTCATATTCAACAATCATTGCTTCTACCTTTTCCTTTACATTTAGTTTTTCTAAAGCCGCTGTAATTTCTTCCACTTTTTGGGGTTGGGTTTCGATGGTGCTATTGTACAGCTTTATAAGTTCTCCTCTGCTTTTACCTGCTAACGCAATTGCTTTAGTAATCAGTATCGATTTTTTTCTATTGATGATATCTCCTCCAATTTGCTTTCCAAATCCGGCACCGCCATATAAATCTAACAAATCATCTTGCAATTGAAAGGCCAATCCAAGGTTTACACCTACATTGTAGAGCTTATCGCTATGTGCTTTGGGCGCACCGGCCAGTATGGCGCCCATTTCAAGACTAAAGCCTAAGAGCACTGCTGTTTTCTGCCGAATCATATCTAAGTATTCCTCTACAGTAACAAAAGGTTGGCTTTCAAAATCCATGTCTTTTTGCTGCCCTTCGCACACCTCTTGCGCACAAGCATTAAATTTTTTTAGCAAGGCAGGGAGCACCTCTGTAGGAGCTTGGCTAAGCAACTCATACGCTTTTACCAACATCACATCGCCCGATAAAATGGCAATATTACTATCCCATTTGGTGTGTACGGTATCATTACCTCTTCGCAATGGGGCTTCGTCCATAATATCATCATGCACCAAGGTAAAGTTATGAAATACTTCGAGGGCGAGTATGGGTAAAATTACCTGATCCACCTCTTTTTTATAAAGTTGGTACGATAGCATGGCCAACATAGGGCGCACTCGTTTGCCTCCAATTTTTAAAATATATTTAATTGGATGGTAGAGGTTAGCTGGGCTCGTTGGAAGCGCCAAGTTTTCGAGCCCTGAATTTATTTTTTCTAAAAGTTGATTGAGTTCTTTAGCCATCAAAGAGTAAAGCAATTAAAATGGAATACCTAATTTGTTTGTAATGATAAAAATTAACCACAGAGTTACACAGAGAAGAACAAAGTTACTAACCACAAAGGCGCAAAGTTTTTAAAACAAAATGCTGATAACCGTAAAAGTTTTAGATTTTGTAGCTTAGAGTATGCTCAATCCAACTTATTTTCTTAGCGTCTTAGTCCCTCAGCGGTTAAGAATTTACAAAAGCTAAATCAATGGTTCTACGGTCAATATTGGTGTCAATTACCTCTACCACAACTTTATCGCCAAGGCTTAGCATCTTTTTATTACGCTTACCAATAATGCGGTAATTATCTTCATCAAATTCGTAAAAATCATCATTCATTTCACTCATTCGAATCATTCCTTCACATTTAGTTTCAGTTATCTCCACAAAAATGCCCCATTCGGTTAAACCAGTAATCACCCCCTCATAAGGCTTTTTTTCTGCATTTTGCATAAACTCCACTTGCTTATACTTAATAGAAGCACGTTCAGCTTCAGCGGCTCGTTTTTCCATATCGGAGCTATGCAAGCAAAGCTCCTCGTAGTCCTCTTCGTTTACCGATTTACCGCCACTTAAATAATGCTGCAACAGTCGGTGCACCATCATATCGGGGTAACGCCTAATGGGAGAGGTAAAATGTGTGTAGTGGGTAAATGCCAACCCAAAATGGCCGTTGGCTTCTGTGGTATATTTGGCTTTGGCCATCGAGCGTATGGCTAACGATTGCAATACGTTTTCTTCGGGCTTGCCCTCAATTTCGGCAATAAGTGCATTAATTGCGTTTGATATTCGATTGCCTTCTACATCAATTTCGTGTCCAAATCGTTTAGCAAAGGTGGCAAAGGTATTAATCTTTTCAGGGTCGGGGTTGTCGTGGGTACGATACACAAACGTATCTCGTTCTTTGCCTTTGTGTAAATCAAACACATACTGAGCCACTCTTTTATTTGCCAAAAGCATAAATTCCTCCACCAATTTGTGGGCATCTACTCTTACTTTAGGTACTACACGCAAAGGAGTGCCATCTTCGGCTAACTCAAACCTTACTTCGGTGGTTTCAAAATTAATTGCGCCTCGTTTAGCTCGTTCCTTTTTAAGTATTTTGGCCAATGTATTAAGTGCATTGAGCTCTTTAGCAAAATCTCCTTTTTTGGTTTCAATGCCTTGTTGGGCTTCTTCATAAGTAAACCTTCGGTTAGAGTGGATTACCGTTCGCCCAAACCACTCTTTGGCAATTTGTGCCTCTGGGGTTAGCTCAAACACAGCCGAAAAGGTAAATTTATCTTCGTTGGGCCGTAACGAGCAAAGCCCGTTAGAAATATGTTCTGGCAGCATTGGTATGGTACGATCTACCAAATACACCGAGGTGGCTCTTTTAACGGCTTCTTCTTCCAAACCAGTTTTAGGGCGCACATAATGGGTAACATCAGCAATGTGAATGCCCACTTCTACATTTCCGCTTTTCAAGGTTTTATAGGAGATGGCATCGTCAAAATCTTTGGCATCCAGTGGGTCAATAGTAAAGGTGGTGATAGGCCTAAAATCCTTTCGTTTTTTTATTTCTTCCGTTGGCAGCTTATCATTTAATTTATTGGCTTCCTCTTCTACTTTGTTCGAAAACTCAAAAGGCAACCCAAACTCAGCCATAATAGAGTGCATTTCTGCCTCATGTTTGCCTGCGGGGCCAAGTACACGAATTACTTCTCCTTCGGGGTTTTGCCCGTGGCTTGGCCATTTGTTAATCTTAATGATTACCTTATCCTTATGATTGGCAGCCAGTACCTTGTTTAAGGGAATAAACACATCAATATGAATTTTTCGGTTGTCGGGTACTACAAAGGCATAACGTGTTGAAAACTCAATTTTACCAACCAATTCAACCGTTTTTCGTGTAATTATCTTTTCCACTTGGCCTTCGGGTCGCTTGCCATGGCGCTTGGAAAAAACCATTACTTCAACGGTATCTCCATCCATTGCATTTTTGAGCAAGTCTGTTTTTACCCAAATATCACCATGGTCGGTATTGGTAATAATGTAGGCGAATCGTGCATTTACATGATCCACCACTCCTTGAACAGTTTCTGCTTTGCGCAGGCTTTTATAGCTATTTCGCAATCGTTCAATTTTTCCTTCGCGTTCAAGCATTTCAAGAATGGGCAGCACCGATGCCTTTGAAGAGGCATCTCGGATATTAAGCCTTTTGATTAGTTGCTTGCTCGAAAATGCCTTGCTGATATTGCTATCGAGGTAATCAAGGATTTTTTCCTTTATTACTTTCGGGTCAAATTTTCGTTTGCCCCCTATATGCGGAGGTTTCCCACCAGCAGAGCGGGCAGGTTTATTTCTTTTTTTACTCATAATTATAATTCAAAAATACAGAATAAATTAATGGTCATAATAGCCACCAAGAATCTATTGACAACTGCTGCTTTTAGGTTGAGGTTATTTTTTGCCTTGATTAGGCTAAAATAGTATTGACACTAACTTTTTTTCTTAAGCTGCTCTAGCACGGGCGAGTTAGATTCACAACCGCAGTTTACCTCGCAATTAGATTTTTTAGCAAACACGCTTTTATAAACCCTTATCCCAAGGTAGGCAATGGCGGCAAATGCTACTAATAGTACGAGAATTTCTTGCATAGGGCAAAGA
>JALSJD010000187.1 GCA_026989535.1 Cyclobacteriaceae bacterium | reverse complement strand
CGGTAAATGATCATTTCGTTGGAGTCAACAAAATGATAGAAATTGGTAAAGGAGGTCAAAGGCAGGTTGAAGATATTGCTTTAACAAGGTACGCTTGTTATCTAATCGCTCAAAATGGAAATCCTAAACTAGAAAACTAGTTAAATAACAAATTTCAAAAAACAAATAAATCACAATGACAAAAAGCACAAATAAAAAAACCTATGACTTGGAAGAAAGAACGTTTGAATTTGCTAAAGATGTTCGGCTTTTTATCAAAACTTTAGACAAAACAATTGCTAATATTGAAGACTCCAAGCAAGTTGTTCGTTCTTCAGGTTCTATTGGAGCAAATTATATTGAAGCTAATGAATCATTAAGTAAAAAAGATTTTGTTTTTAGAATCAAAATAAGTAGAAAAGAAGCTAAAGAAAGTGTTTACTGGTTGCGATTAATAAACGAATCAAATAAGCTGACAAATAGCGATTTAGCAAAAGAATTAATTCAAGAATCAACAGAGTTGAAAAAAATATTTTCAGCAATAATAGAAAAGTCTAAGTAGCTTGAAATTTGTAAATTTAATATTGAGATTTATTTGTAATTTATTGCTTGTTATTTGTTGTTTAAAAAAACAAGCATTCCCCTTCTCAAAAAATATTGAGAACAACAAACTTAACTACTGATTAGAGAATGTCCTCAACAACAACATATTCCGGCAAAACCTACACTTTTAACCATGGGGTACACCCTAAAGAATTTAAGGAGTTAAGCAGCCATTGCCAGATTCAAAGAATGCCTTTTGTTGATGAATATACATTGCCACTGGGCCAGCATATCGGAGCCCCGTCTAAAGCGCTGGTATCTAAAGGCGATAAAGTTAAAAGAGGGCAGAAAATTGCCGAAGCCGGTGGGTTTGTTTCTGTTGCTCTGCACTCACCGGTAGATGGGGTTGTAAGCGAAATCGGGCTCTTCGATTATCCAAATGGTATGGCTTTACCTGGCATAAAAATCAAAACCGACCCATACAGCACACAAAGGATGGAAGAAGCACCCATTGATTTGGAATCTTTAGATACAAAGGGGTTTATTTCGGCTGTGCAAGATGCAGGTATTGTTGGCCTTGGCGGAGCAGCATTCCCTTCTCATGTAAAATTTGCTGTGCCTGAGGGTAAAGAATGCAAGTATATAATGCTCAATGGCTGCGAATGTGAGCCATTTTTAACAGCCGACCACCGGGTTATGGTAGAGCATCCCGAAGAAATTATTGACGGGATTTTAATTCTTAATAAATACCTAAATGCTGAAAAAGCTTATATCGGCATAGAAGCCAACAAGCCCGATGCAATTGAGGCCTTAAAAGCAGTGGCTTCAACCAGTGATTTTCCTATAGAAGTTGTGGCTTTGCAAGTAAAATACCCCCAAGGTGCTGAAAAAATGATGATTACTGCTATACTTGGAAAAGAAGTACCAAGTGGCAAACTACCCCTAGACTTAGGAGTATTAGTGGCCAATGTAGGCACTATTAAAGCCCTTTCTAACTATTTTAGAAAAGGGCAGCCTTTGATTGAAAGGGTTGTTACCATTACAGGAACAGCCATAAAAAACCCTGCCAATATTTTAGTGCCTATTGGCACCCAAATGAAAGAAGTAATAGAATTATGCGGTGGTGTTACCAATGATGCCGCAAGGATTTTATTAGGCGGCCCTATGATGGGTGCCGTGCAAAAAAGCCTAGATGTACCTGTTGTAAAAGGCACTTCGGGCATACTAATATTAGGTAAAAACGAAGTAAAGGACATAGAAGAATACAGTTGTATCCGGTGCGGCAAATGTGTGGATGCCTGCCCCCTGTTTTTAAATCCATCGATGATGGGTTTATTGGCAAAAAAAGGATTATGGGATGAAATGCTGGAGTATAATATAATGGACTGTTTTGAGTGTGCAAGCTGTTCATTTGTCTGCCCTTCGGGCATTCCATTAGTACAAAGCTTTAGGGTAGCAAAAGGGTTTTTACGTGAAAAAGCGGCAAGGGAAAAAGAAGAAAGTACTTAGAGTAAAGAGTAAAATAGAAAAATGTGGATATGATTTAAATAAATGTGGATATGTGTGAGAAACTGAAAAAATAACCGCAAAGTTCGCAGAGGTGTTAACGCAAAGACCACAAAGAAAAAGATTTTATAATTTGTTATTTCACCTCAGAGCCAGAAGTATTAATTAAGTAGTGCAGGTAATATATGATTAACATAAGCAAAAAATTATCCGTATCAACGGCTCCTTTTTTAAAGGACAAGGATACCACGCCTAAAATAATGATGACGGTGGTTTATACACTAATCCCCATTGTGTTGGTTTCAATTTTTTATTTTGGATTAGGTGCTTTACTGGTAACGTTAACTGCCGTACTTTCCTGCTTATTTACCGAATGGCTATTTAACAAGCCCGATAACCGATTAAAATCGTTAAAAGATGGAAGTGGTTTAATAACCGGACTGCTTTTGGCATTAACACTTCCTCCTGGGTTTCCGTTATGGATGGTTTTTATTGGAGGAATGATTGCCATAGGCATGGGGAAAGCCATGTGGGGCGGGTTAGGGCAAAATGTATTCAATCCTGCCTTATTAGGCAGAGCCTTTCTCCAGTCAGCATTTCCAACTGCCATAACCACCTGGTCTCCACCCGATGGAAGGTATTTTGAATTAAGAGGAACCAATGCTGCCTTTCCGTTTTTCCAGGGCAAAAATATTGATACCATAACAAGTGCAACACCTTTGGCAAAAATGAAATTCGACCATTTGCCAACCGATATAATGGATTTACTACTAGGAGCCACAGGAGGCTCTTTAGGCGAAACCTGTGCAATATTATTGCTATTTGCAGGAATATATCTGCTTGTAAAAAAAATAATTAACTGGCGAATACCATTATCTATAATTCTTACAGTAACGGTGTTTTCTGGCACTTTTTACCTCCTTAACCCCGAAATATACCCATCTCCAGTTTTTATGATTTTATCAGGGGGTATGTTACTCGGCACAGTTTATATGGCAACAGACCTGGTAACATCGCCCCTAACACCAAAAGGAATGTGGATTTTCGGTATTGGTATCGGTATCCTTATTGTTTTGATACGAAATTGGGGTGGTTTGCCCGAAGGCGTAATGTATGCTATATTATTAATGAATGCAGCTACACCACTCATTAACAGGTTTACTAAAATTAGAACTTATGGGCATAAAAAGTAGTCGGGAGTTGGAAGACGGAAGTTCAAACCAGATATTAATGAACCAGAAACAAAACAATATCGCCCCTCAAATAATCGAGGAAAAGGAACCAAGTTCTTTTAAGCTGATTTTTGCATTAGGTATAGCAGGGCTTATATCAGGAATTATTTTGGTGGGTACGTATATTTATACCGACCCATTGATAAAAGCCAACAAAGAAGCTGCCATGCAGCGGGCAATATTTAAGGTATTACCTGAATGCACCTCCTACACAGCATTAAAATTAGAAGATGGTAAATTGATCGAGAAAGTTGCCGATACCGACAAAAAAAAGGAAACAGACAAAGAAGAATTATTAATTTATGCCGGTTATAATGCCAATAAGCAACTTATTGGCTTTGCTATTCCCGGTAGCGAACCGGGGTTTCAAGATATAATTGGTGCTATTTTCGGATATGATGGAACCGGAAAAGTAATTATTGGCTTTGAAGTATTGGAAAGCAAAGAAACACCCGGGTTGGGAGATAAAATATTTAAGGATGCCGATTTTAAAACAAATTTTACTTCCCTTGTGGTAGAACCCGAAATTATTGCTGTTAAAAAAGGGCAAAAACAAAACCCTAACGAAGTGGAAACTATTACAGGAGCTACCATTTCGTCAAAAGCAATAGTACGGTTACTAAATAAAACGATGGCTATTTGGCAAACAACTATAAATGAGTATATTAAACAAAATAACATAACTGTTATAAACAAACATGAGCAAGCCAGAAAATAGTAATCAGAACGCCCATGAGTTTTTGAAAGGCCTTTGGGATGAAAACCCTGTGTTTGTTGCTGTATTGGGCATGTGCCCTGCCCTTGCAGTAACTAATACTGCCATTAACAGCCTGGCTATGGGTTTGGCAACAACCTTTGTGCTTGTATGCTCCAGTATTTTGGTATCATTATTAAAATCAGTTATTCCAAAACAAGTTAGGATAACCGCTTACATTATTATAATAGCAACCTTTGTTACGGTAGTAGATTTTTTACTGGCCGCCTTTACCCCAGCAGTTCATAAAGAACTGGGAGCATTTATTGCATTAATTGTTGTTAACTGTTTAATACTTGGCAGGCAGGAAGCTTTTGCTTCTAAAAATACAGTAGGCCTGTCCATTTTAGATGCGTTGGGTATGAGTGCCGGATTTACTTTTGCTATGCTTTGCATAGGAATACCTAGAGAAATACTTGGTAGCGGTTCGTTATTTGATGTTTTGCTATTTGGCGATGGTTTTGAGCCGTGGGTGGTAATGATATTGCCGCCTGGCGGATTCTTTATGCTTGGCTTTTTACTGTTAGGTTTTAACTGGTATTCGCAAAAGAAAAAAGAACGGGAATTAATGAAGAAAAATTAAGAAAATGATATGGACAACCTAATTTGGATATTTGTTTCAGCTTTGCTGATTAATAATTTTACCCTCTCTTACTTTTTAGGATTATGCCCTTTTCTTGGTGTTTCGGGCAAATTGGAAACCGCTTTTCGATTGGGACTGGCAAATATTTTTGTGATGCTTATTACAGCAGCTTGTGCCTACATCTTAAATACTTGGGTGTTGGTTTATGCCCCCTATTTACGATTAATCAGTTTTATTATTGTAATAGCCAGTTCAGTACAATTTGTAGAAATGGCTATGAAAAAACTAAGCCCTGATTTATTTAGGGCACTGGGGATATTTTTGCCATTAATTACCACCAACTGTGCAATACTTGGTTTGGCATTATTCTCAACCAACAAAGGCTATGGATTTATCGAAGGGATGGTTTATGCCCTGGGAGCCGGAGGAGGAGTAACTTTAGCATTGGTACTGTTAGCCGGAGTAAGAGAAGAAACCAAAATATTAGATATCCCCAATGTAATCCGGGGAACAGCCATTAATTTAATTATTGCCGGCATTATCTCTATGGCATTTATGGGATTTGCCGGTTTGTTTAGTACATAAAAAAAACAGTAAACACATGCAATACATATTACCCATTCTATTTATAACTGTGTTATGTGCCGGCTGGGTGGTGGTGCAAATTATTGCCAAAAAGATGAAAACTAAAAATCATTTTGATAACCTCAATTCATCCTGCGGCCATTGTAATTGTGGAGGTGTAGAAGACAACTGCTCAAATAAAGCCCCTGATAAATGAGGCACTGAATTTTACTATAAAAACACCTTTAACCAAATGGGCTATCACCCTGCGATTAAATTTCTTCAACTGACGAAGATTTATCAAGCCCCAAATTATAAAACCCGCCAGCATTTTCTTTTCTTATCTGCGACTGTTGGGTAATTAAATAGGCAACAGAAATCAAATTTCTGAGTTCGCACAGAGGCACAGAAAGTGTGGTGGTTTTATAGAGTTCTTCGGTTTCTTCAAACCAAAGCTTATTGCGTTTTACAGCTCTTTCGAGGCGTTGATTTGAGCGAACAATGCCCACAAAATTAGTCATTGTTTGCTGCACTTCGCTTTTAGTATGGTTAATTAGCACAAGTTCTTTGGGCTTAGAGGTTCCTTCTGAGTTCCACTCGGGTACTTGTTGGCAAAATGTAACACCAGGTGCTGCTATTTTAATATGAGCTGCAATATTATGCGCATAAACGATGGCTTCTAATAATGAATTTGAAGCTAAACGATTGGCTCCGTGCAATCCTGTTCGAGATACTTCGCCACAGGCATATAAATTACCAATACTGGTTTTTCCATGTAAATCAACCGCTACACCACCGCATAAATAATGAGCAGCCGGCACCACCGGAATCATATCCTTATTAATAATAATACCTTTATCGGCACATTTAGAGTAGATATTAGGAAAATGTTCTTTAAAATCATTTATGTTCAGGTGTCGGCAATCCAGGTACACACATTCTTCACCAGATCTTTTCATTTCCGAATCAATGGCTTTGGCCACAATATCTCTGGAGGCTAATTCACCTCTTTCATCATATTCAAACACAAATCGCTTTTCTTCCTTATTTTTAAGATGCGCCCCATAGCCTCTTACAGCCTCTGAAATTAAAAAGGCAGGGCTAATGCCAGGATCGTAAAGTGCGGTTGGGTGAAACTGCACAAATTCCATATCTACTATTTTGGCTTTTGCCCGATAGGCAATGGCAACCCCATCTCCGGTAGCAATGTTTGGGTTAGTAGTAGTTTGATATACCTGCCCAACACCACCGGTAGCAAGTATGGTAAACCTAGAAACAATGGTTTCGATAGATTCAGTAAGTTGGTTTAACACATAAGCCCCGTAACATTTTATATCAGAATCTAAAGTTGTATCAATTTTATTTATTTGGTGCTCAGTAATTAAATCAATAGTATAGTAAAACTGGTGCAGTTCAATATTGTCGAGTTCAGCCACTTTGCGCAAAAGTGTTTGTTCAAGCTCAAAACCAGTAATATCTTTATGGTGCACAATACGATGCTCCGTATGACCTCCTTCCCTGCCTAATTGAATTTCTCCGTTTTTATCAAGGTCAAAGGCTGCTCCCCAACCAATAAGTTCTTTCAACCGTTTAGGCCCTTCTTTAATTACCATTTCAACCACTTTTGGGTTGTTTAGTCCGGCTCCTGCTTTTATAGTATCTTCAATATGTTTATCAAACGAGTCGGTTAACTCGTCTAAAACTACGGCAATGCCCCCTTGCGCATATTTAGTGTTCGATTCACTTTCATCGGCTTTGGTAATTATTACTATTCTTTTGTCAGGCAAAAGCTCTGCCAGTTTTATGGCCGTAGTTAGCCCGGCAATGCCCGAACCAATTATAAGAAAATCTGCCTGAATCATTTAGCTAAGATAGTGCGAGCATTTGATTAATAGAACCTAACGCTTTAACCCTTAACTCCTCGTTAATTTCAATAGCAGGAGATTCGCTTTTCATACATAGGTAGAGTTTCTCCATGGTATTCATTTTCATATACGGGCATTCGTTACAGGCACAGGTGCTGTCTTCCAGCATTGGGGCTGCTATTAAGGTTTTATCAGGGCTGTCGTGTTGCATTTTATGCAAAATACCCGACTCGGTAGCTACAATAAAGGTTTTGGCTGTTGAGTTTTTAACATAATTAAGTAGCCCTGTGGTAGAACCTACAAATTCAGCAATTTTTAAAATATGCTCTTCTGCTTCGGGGTGGGCAACAAAATGGGCACCAGGATATTGCTTATACAACGCTAAGATTTTATCAATCGAAAAAGATTCGTGCACCAAGCAAGCACCATCCCACAGCACCATATCTCTGCCCGTTTCCTGTATCAGGTATCTGCCTAAATTTTTATCGGGTGCAAAAATAATGGGGGTATCTTTAGGTACAGAATTTACAATTTTAATGGCATTGGACGAAGTACAGATATAATCGGATAATGCCTTAATTTCGGCACTACAGTTAATGTAGGAAATAACTACATGATTTGGGTGCTCTTCCTTAAACTTAGCAAAAGAAGCTGGTGGGCAAGAATCGGCCAACGAACAGCCTGCTTCTAAATCGGGCAGAACAACGGTTTTATCAGGGCTTAGTATTTTGGCAGTTTCAGCCATAAAATGCACCCCTGCAAACACAATCATATCCGCATTAGTGGCAGCTGCTTGTTGCGATAATTGCAAGCTATCGCCTACATAATCGGCAATATCCTGTATATCTCCAGTTTGGTAATAATGGGCTAATATAACCGCATTTTTTTCTTTTTTTAACCGATTAATTTCCTTTGCGTAATTCATGATTTAACTATTATCTAAGTTGAGCAATTTACTAAAGCTATAAGTACTAATTGAAACTACCATATCTTCTGTTTTTTAGTTTTTGTTAGTAGTTTGTATTTGCAATTATTTATACCATTGACGCAATTGACGCAATTACACTAGTGTATTAATTGTTAAATTTATTCACTAGTGTATAATACGAACCCACTCCTTTACTTCCTGAATTACTAAAAACTCCTTTCAAGACCAAACCAGCCAAATCTCTAGTGGCAGTCTCTCGTGATACTCTATATAACTGTTGATATTCTTTATTTGTTACTTTACCCTTTTTACCTTTTTTGTATTTAGTGAATCACTCAATCTAGGTATTATGCAAATGTACAGGCTTGAAATAATAGTACGCAACTCTTGCTTTTAATAGTTTACTTGCAATTTGTATCTATTAAGTGAGAAATACTTTGGGCAGGCTCTAACGTAGCCAACATTTTGCAAGCTTTCGTTTTATCATTAATTCTTAGGTAAGCTTTTGCCAAATCAATTGCCAAGTTATCAATAGTCTTGTCCATTTTATAGGCTTTTTCAAGTAGTTTAATAGCCTTAGGTAAATTATCCTTTTGCAACTCCAACAATCCTTTATTACGATACACCCATGCATTATAGGGGTCTGCTTTAAGGCTTGTGTTAACTAGGTGTTCTGCCGAATCCAGCTTGCCAATTTTTAAATAGGCATATCCTTTATTGTTCATATACCAGGCATTTTTAGCCTCAACTGCCAGTGCTTTATTAAACCAATTTATAGCCTCATTATACTCCTCCTCTTTTGTGGAAATTAAGCCAAGGGTATTGAATCCATTTGCTTCCGTGTTGTCTAATGCAAGCCCTCTATTCAAATAAATAGCTGCAGAATCAAATTCTTCTTTATAATAAAAAACATTGCCAATATTAATAAGTGCTTGTGGCTGATTTGCCTCTAAACTTAACGAATGCTTAAATTCTTTAATGGCATTTTTATGCTTCTTTAACTTAGTATATACCAATCCTTTAGTAAAATACAGTTGCGAAGAATCTTGCCAGGCATTACTTAACGCATCTAAATCATCTATGGCTCTGTAATATTGATCAACATCCAGGTAAAGGTTGGCTCTTTTGTAGATAGCCCCCTCATGCGTTGGATTTATAGAAAGTACCGCATCGTACATTTCAATGGCATTATACAGCTCACCTTTGGTTTGCAGTACAAGGGCATTATTAAGATAAGCATCTACATAGGTACTATCTGCCAAAATGGCTTCGTTATAATAAAAAATGGCTTTATCCAAGTCCTCTTTCTCAAGCGCTTCGTTGCCCTTAAGTAAAAAAGTGAGTTTGGCATGTTCGGTTTTGCTTGTGCACGATAAAAATGCGGCTACCATGCAAATAAAAAATAGGTTTTTCATTTTATGTTTTCTTCAAAAATAGGTTATCGTACGTAGAGAAAATAATTATTTATTCAACAAGGGTTTCAAAATAGAGTAAATTATTTGGTTTATAATATAAACTACTTTATAATTGTAGTAAACTATAACTCATATCAAATGGAAACGGATAATTTATCGCCCGAAAAAAGCTTTGAGTTGATTACACAGGTAATTAACGAAGCCAGAAATAAATTTGAAGAAAACGGATTTATTTATACGTTTTGGGGTGCATTAATAGCTATCGCTACACTTAGCCAGTTTGTTTTACTTAAAAACGAATATTATAGCATAAATTATTATCCGTACTTTTTAATGCCCCTTGGCGGTATATTTACTGGGTATTATTTTTCAAAAAAGAAAATAAATGAAAGTAATCTAATAAGTAAAATAGTTTCTATTGCCTGGATTGTACTCTCGCTAAATATGATGATTTTAGGCTTTGTGTTTGCAAATGTATTAAAGGAAAGCCTGATTCCAGTTATACTTATTTTGCAAGGCGTGGGCATGGTTATTTCCGGAGGGGCAGTAAAAAGTAAATTATTGATGTATGCCGGGATAGTGGTTAATATTTCAGGAATGATTTGTTTTAACTTAGATTGGCTTTACCATCCATTATTAGCAGGTCTTATAGCCCTATTTGCTATTATGCTTCCTGGCATAATCTCAATGATTAAATATAAGAAAAAGAAGAATGTTTAAAAACCTAAACCCACTATTACACTCGCAGCTTAGGTTAGCTATTATTTCTTTTTTAGTAACCAACGGAACATCAGACTTTAACGAAATAAAAGAGATAACCAAGGCTACATCGGGCAATATTAGTGTTCAATTAAAAAAACTGGAAAAAGCAAAATACATAACCATTAACAAAGGCTTTTTGAACAATTATCAACATACGTCCATAGAAATTACCAAAACAGGCATTGATGCGTTTGAAGAATATGTGAATGCCATTAAACACTATATAAAATAATTTTTTTACCTATTTGGTTTATAATATAAACTAATTTATAAAACTAAAACTATGATACGACTACTTATTATTTCGACACTGCTTATTGCCTGCAAAGGAAACACCGCAGAAATTAATCATTCACAAGTTGTGAGTTACCAAACTAAATTTAAAACCAATCAACCAGATTCCTTGTTAGCAGGTATTCAATCTAAAATTACAAATGCCTTTGTACAAGGCATGGTATCTAAAAATAATGATAAATTAAAACAGCTTAAAAAAGAACTGGAACAGCTTTACAAAACAAAAAACCAACACCTTATTTTATACTGGCAATCGTATTTGCAGTTTTTTTATTCCATCTATTACCTTGAAGCAGGCGACAAGAAAAATGCTGAAAAGGAGATTGATACAGCCATAGACTGGATGAATAATATGACCAATAAAAATTCGGAATACTATGCCCTGCTGGCCATGTTAGAAGGATTTAGCCTACAGTTTAAAGGCATGAAAGCTATGTTTATTGGTCCTCGGGCACAGAAAAATGTAAAAGCTGCACTAGCCATTGATTCAACAAACTTAAGAGCCTATTATGTATATGCAAGCAATGATTTTTATACGCCTGAAAAATACGGTGGAGGAAAAGAAGCAGAAACCTATTTACTGAAAGCTATTTCGTTGCCGGCTCAAAAAATAAAAAATAATTACCTGCCATCTTGGGGCAAAGAAGAAGCGTATGAATTACTAATTAGGCATTATATCAAAAAGGAAAAATGGGGCTTGGCCAAAGAGTATTTTCAAGAAGGCATTAAGGGGTTCCCGAACAGTTATACGCTAAATAAATTAGCCTCAAAATTAGTAGGCAAATAAATGATTCGCATTTTCTGTTCAATCGGTTTGGTGCTGCTTTATTCTGTTACTTGTTATGCCCAAACCAATGTAAGGGGCATTGTAAAAAACGAAAATAATGCGCCAGTTTTTGCTGCCAATGTTTACTCAAAAAGCAATCCTCAAAAAGGAATAATTACCGATTTTGATGGAAAATTTAGCTTAAACAATATAGAACTAACTGATACGCTTATCGCCTCTTTTATCGGGTTTCAAACAAAAGTAATTCCTTTGATCTCTATAAATTTTAATGCCCCCCTAACTATAATTTTGGCAGAAAACCAGCAATCATTAGCAGAAGTTGTTATTACAGCTCAAGACCCTATTTCAGAACAGTTTTCGGTAGTAAAAATAAACAAGTTGGATATTTACTTTAATCCTGTTTCGCAAGGCGACCCGTTAAAGGCAATAACAACATTACCGGCTTCTACCACCACAGATGAAACAGCCAACCCATCGCTTAGGGGCAGTGCTGCCGATAGGTCGAGGGTTGTATTAAATGGCGTGCCAATTTATAACCCGGTGAGAGCCGCCCAGTTAAACAATCAGGGATTTTTTAGCTTGTTTAACCCCGAAATTATTGATAAAATGTATGTGTATGCCAGTAACCCTCCTTTAACTTATGGCAATACAAGTGCTGGTTTGGTAGAAATACAAACCAATAAAGAGTTAAACGCAAACCAATTACAATTATCAGCCAGTTTGGCAAGTACTGGTATTTTTATTTCGCAGCAATTAAAAAAAGAGGTGTCGTTTATACAAGTTTATGGCAACTATCAATTTTCAGATGCTTTTGTGGGTATTCAAAAGGAACAATTGCCTGCTATTACTAAATTTGCAACAAAAGATGCAGGTGTTAATTTTTACAGTAAAGTTGGCAAGCGAATAGATGTTAATTCCTTTAGCTACTTTATTGAGGAATCTTTTAATGGGCTAAACGAACAATTTACTTACAAGGGTAAAATTAGCTCTAATACAAAAAGATTGTTTACGGTTAATAACCTAAATTACTACACTAACAAGGGTGTGTTAAGTTTAAATACTGGGGCAAGTGCCTCGAAACAAAATTTCAATTTCGGAAATATAACATCCAAAAATCAAACCAGTCAGCTATTTGCCTCTTTAAACTATAAATGGTTTTTATCGAAAAATGCAGATGTTCAATTGGGTGTTTCTCACGATTATCAGCAAGCTAAATTTAACGATAGTATTCCGGTTTACTATTATGCTTTATCGCCCGATGCGCCTGCTTTTTTTTCTGAAACAACCATTGCCAATCCTATTTTAGAAGCCTATTTATACACCCACCATAGGGTAAGCAAAAAACTAACTTTTTCTTCGGGCGTGCGAAGCAGCATTCCTGTAAATAATCAAAAATATTACGTTAGTGCGCAACTGGGGCTAAAGTATAAAATCAACCCCAAACAGTCATTTTTACTAAGTGGAGGCAACTATCACAATTATTCAACACCCAATTTCTTTTCCCAAAATTTTAATTTGTTATCAAGTTATCAACTGGCATTGGATTATTCGTATGAGCTAAAAAACACATTCAGAACAACTGACCTCAAGGGATTTAAGATGAGACCATTTTAAAGAAAATCACGAGGTTTGAGTCGGGAAAAATGGTTTTGGTTAGGTTCATTTCGTTGCAGAGTTTTTGTAAAATAATGTCATC
>JALSJD010000186.1 GCA_026989535.1 Cyclobacteriaceae bacterium | reverse complement strand
AGCTAGCGACCAACTTCAAGACATGATGGGTATTACCGAACTCAGGTTAAAAAAATAACTATGGGGAAAGGGGAAGTGTGTTTTAGTGGGAGTAAAAACAGCTGTATGGGCAATAAATAAGCCGTTTTAAAAATGAAAACAGACAAAAAAACAAAGGGGCAGAATACTAAACCACCTAAGGGGTCAACAAATCGGAATTTGGTCAACACCGAATAACCAAAATACCCGGTAAATCAACCAGCGTGTAGGTTATCAAAAAAAGCCTCAGCGAAAATCATCGTTGAGGCTTTTTTATGAAGGTATTTTGGCTATTCGGCTAAGTGTTAGCGTTTCGTTGTTTATTTCTTCAGTTTGTTTTTCCGCTCAACATAAATATTGTCATTCAGTTTTTTTAGTGCTTTCATAAAGTCTTTGTCATTCAATACCGAAAGTTGATATTTAGCAATTTCTTTCAACTTGGTGAATCGAATATTCTTGTCGATTTTCTCCTTAATCATTTGAGCGTTAATTGTCTCAAGATTTGATAAAATTGCAAGTTCATTAATGCTCGCAATATCTCGAATATTCATGGACTTCTTTGCTAAAGCAGGATTAGCAATTCTCCAGTCTTTTGCCGTGCAGTTGAAAAGAGCAACATTTAACAAATCTGCTTCTTCTGCATAAATTATCCATTCTTTGTCTTTTTCGTAGTTTTTGTCTGGAAGGATGAAATTCTTTACTGCGTCAGTATGAATATGATAATTCGTTTTGCTCAATATCCTTTTAACATTCCATTCGAGATTATATTGGTTGGTTTCAACTTCTTTAAGTCTCTGATATTCCGTAATTAGGTAAAGTTTGAATGTCGGACTAATCCATGATGCAAATTCAAATGCAATGTCTTTATGAGCATAAGTTCCACCGTATCTGCCAGATTTTGAAATTATTCCAATTGCATTTGTTGTTTCAATCCATTTTTTCGGAGTAAGAGTAAAACTGTTTAAACCAGATTCATTTCTAAAGGCATCGAATTCGATGCGTTTAAAATTGGGATTGTGTAATTGCTCCCAAAGTCCAATAAACTCAATTGTACTTCGTGTTCTCATCCAATTCTGAATAATATAATTTGTTCTTTCAGAATCTCGAAATTTTGCCATATCAGTCAGAGATATGAATTCTCCTTCATTCTGTTTGTACAGAACAATCTCAATCTCGTTTACATTTAATTTTGATTTACTCATAATCTCATTTTATCAAACGATAAAAGTAATACTATTTCATTGAATTTTCTATTTCGCTTCTATTTGTGATTTTGGGTCTTACAATGAACGCTAACGCTTACTGTAAACTTCAGTAAGGACTTAAAAGTACAAAATTTTGATAACTTAGGGAGGCACATTTTTGATTTACTAGCGAATCAAGGAATAGTACGTAGTCAAATCAAAGATTTGACGGGGCTGTTTAAAGTGGTAAACTTAGTGATTAACAGATGAAACCCTATTGAATTTATAGGTTGTTGTAAATAGTGCCAACTTTATTTTTGCGTCTTGGCGGTAAGTTTTAAAGCACTAAATGTCTGGATTTTGCACAAAAATCTTGCGAGGAGCTTCGTCCTGAAAGTCAATGCACAAAGGTTTGAAAGTTGAGGCAAACTTGGCATTTGGCTTGTCCCTAAAGTCCATAAAATTTGGAGCGATGAATTGAGAATATTGCACAAAAGCAATTGCAAGAGGTGTTAACCAAAAGCGTAAATATTAGAATTTAGCACTATCCCCCTATGCTGTTTTAGCGCTTGTTGGCAGTAGGTTGGTAATATTACGCAAGAGTTACTCTTTGGTCAAGAAGTTCTACATTGAAATTTATTTTAGCATTTAATGCCTTGAACACCTTAATAATAGTTTCAAACCTAGCATCAGTCAAACTATTCTCTATTTTGGAAATCTGCGCCTTTTGAACACCTATTAATTGCCCAAGTTGTTCTTGTGTCAAATTACGCTCTTTTCGTGCTTGCTTAATTGCTTCACCAAGCAAATCAAGTCGTAGTTCGTTTTCAAAACTATCTCGTGATTTTGTTCCTATTTCACCTATGTGCTTGTCGGTAACTTGTTCTAAACTATATGTTTTCATCGCTTTGATTTTTGTTCAAAATATTGTTTCCTGATTCTTTCTGCTTTTTCAATTTCTGATTGTGGTACTTTGCTTGCCTTTTTCACAATTCCATGTGTAGAAACTACCACAGTATCAACTTTTGAAGATTTGTCCCAAAATGCTAGAAGTCGATAATGTGTTTTCTTGTGCAAAGTGCGAAACTCCCATATTTCCCCATTTAGTTTTTTGAATAGTTCTCTGTCGGTAACTCTTGCTTTCCAAAGGTTATAAATTATCTTTTCCCTAGCCTTCTTTTCGACTTGGTCAAGAAATTTAGCTGTTTCTGCCAAAAGTTCAACCTTAAACTTTTCTTCCACTTATTAAACGTTTTAACAAAGATAAAAGTTTCCTTTATAAGAAACAATGTTGTGGCTGAGAACTTTTAAGTAAACTTACTACCAACAAAAAGGCATCTTGAAATCAAATATACTTTTAAGGAGTAATTGCTTATTTTTCGTAAAGAAAAAATGCGCAGATAAGAAACTCACGGGGTTTGTAACTTCTGTTATAACCATTGACAGGTGATTTATCATACTTCCACAATTGATTCGCATCATTGTAATTTCAAATTTTTATCGCCTTTTTTGTAGCAAACCTTATTAGAATGCTAATCAGTAGCGTTATTAATTATACGCACTTATTTTTTTTAAGTACATTAGTTGGATTCTTTCCACTCAACTTTCAACATAATATAGCGTCAGCGCAAGAATATATTAGCCAAGAGCAAGAGGTTACTAATAACAGTAATTTCTCCAACCAAATAGATACGCTCATTCAAGGAGTGCCTCAGGGGCAAATAGTATTCGGTTCCTATGATAAATTTTTGTACAATATAGATATTGCTTCAGGTAAGGAGCTATGGAAATTTAAAACAGAAGGATGGATTAATTCCACACCTGCCATATTTAACGGCAAGGTTGTTTTTGGCTCTTCAGATAATTATTTATACTGTTTAGATATTATTGAAGGAAAATTGCTTTGGAAATTTAAAACAGAAGATTGGGTTTACTCAAGCCCTGTAATAACTAATAACAAAGTGCTAGTTGGCTCAAAGGATGGTTACCTGTATTGTATCAACTTAATAACAGGGCTTGAACTTTGGAGGTATAATACCGGAGCTTGGGTTTATTCAAGTCCTGTAGTTTTGGGTAGCAAGGTGTATTTTACGTCAAGAGATAAGAACCTCTATTGTTTGGATATACTTAGTGGCAAGGAACTTTGGAAATTCGAAACAGCTGATTGGGTGTACTCAAGCCTCTCTATAGCTAACGGAAAAATATTTATGGGCTCCAAGGATAAGCATATTTATTGCTTAGATGCAAATACAGGAGAGCAGTTGTGGAAATTTAAAACTGCTGGTATAATCTACTCTACCCCTTTTGTAGTTAACAAAAAAATATTTATTGGCTCTAAAGATAAATATTTATACTGTTTAGATGTTGACACGGGTACAGAAGTATGGAAATTTAAAACCAGAGGATGGGTATGGTCAAACCCCACAGTTAAAAATGGGTACGTCTTTTTTGGTTCTAAAGATAATTATCTATATTGTTTAGATGCCAACACGGGTACAGAAGTATGGAAGTTTATAACCGATGGGTGGGTTCGGTCTGGTCCTAAAGTAGCAAACGGAAAACTGTTCTTTGGGTCGGAAGATAAAAACTTTTATTGTGTTAATGCACTAACAGGAGAAAAAATATGGGTTGTAAAAACTGCTGCTGAAGTGGCTTCCTCTGCCGTAATTTCTAATAATAAAATTTTGTTTGGCAGTTGGGATAATCTACTGTATTGTGTTGACAATAACTCTGGGAAAAAGCTTTGGAGCTTTAAGGCTGGCGATGCCATCTCGTCAAATCCAGCAGTATCTAATAATAAACTGTTTTTTGGTTCCAAAGACAATAACCTATATTGTATAGATATTACAAGCGGTAAAAAACTATGGGAGTTTAAAACTGAAGGATGGATACATTCCAGTCCAAATGTAGTTGGCAACAGGGTGGTATTTGGTTCTAACGATAACCACTTATATTGCATTAACACCCTTACAGGTGAATTATTATGGAAATTTTCCTGCAAAGATTGGGTTTACTCAAGCCCAACCGTATTTAATGGCAAAGTGTTTTTTGGCTCTAAAGATAACTATATGTACTGTGTTAAACTTACCTCGGGTGAGCTAATCTGGAAATTTAAAACTGGCAGTTGGGTATCCTCAAGCCCAACCATTTTTAATAAAAAAGTATTTTTTGGCTCTAAAGATAAAAACCTATACTGCCTTAATACCAAAAATGGAAAATTGGTGTGGAAATATGAAACAGGTAATAAAATTTGGGCTAAACCCGCAATATTAAATGATAAAGTTATTTTTGGTTCTGCCGACCAACACCTGTATTGTGTTAACATAAAAAACGGAAAACTGATTTGGAAATTTAAAACCGAAGGTATTATTTCTGCAGACCCAACCGTTTTTAAAAATAAAATACTGGTTGGCAGCTGGGACAACTACCTGTATTGTTTTGATATTACCGGCAAAATTAGTTGGCAGTTTAAAGCTGGAGGAGCCATTACAACCCGTTCGTCAGTATCGGATGGCAAGGTGTTTTTTGGCTCTAATGATGGCAACTTATATAGTGTAGATTTGATTACAGGTACAGAAACCTGGAAATACAAAACTAAAGCATGGGTGTGGTCAAGCCCGTTAATTTTTATTGAATAGCCAGCCATGCTAACAATAAGGGCAGTAATTAACACCAGTCATACTATTTTAGTATTATTTCATACTATTTTAGTATTATTACAAAAAAGCAACATAAAATGAAACTTTTAATCACCAGCATTGCCCTTGTTCTTACAATTACCGAGTTATTTGCTAATAAAAATAACTACGCCAATAAAATAGTAAAAATAAAAGGCGAAGTAAAAAAATATAATACAATGTCGTTTAGTTAAGCTTTCCGTCACTGCGATCCGCCATTTGGCGGAGAAGCAGTCTGTTCAGCTTAACCCTGTAGTCTTCGAATTAGAGATTGCTTCGTTCCTCGCAAAGACGTTTTGGCTTAACTAAACGACATTGAAATATAATA
This sequence comes from Cyclobacteriaceae bacterium, assembly GCA_026989535.1. GTDB lineage: Bacteria > Bacteroidota > Bacteroidia > Cytophagales > Cyclobacteriaceae > JAKISE01. The sequence goes on along the minus strand of JALSJD010000186.1, from coordinate 48,405 downwards.
GTAAAATTATGGGTAAAAACTGGATTCACTTACAAGATGGAACCGAGCACTCTGGCGATAATGATTTGACTATTGCCTCTCAAATGGAAGTAAAAGCAGGAGATATTATAACATTTGAAGGAAAAATAACCCTAGACAAAGACTTTGGTTCAGGGTATTTTTACCTGTATAATTCATGAATAATCAGGTTAAAAACTGATATAAATCATTTTTTTTTAGACAAATTGTCATTTTTAGAGTTGGTAATGTTTAATAGCTTTGTTAGTAAGTATTTAAGAAAATAACACTTAACAATAAAACACACACCATGAAAGCACTTAATAAATTTTTAACCGTAGTATGTGTTATGCTTGTAGCTCAGTATAGCATTGCTCAAAATATTGCAGGATCTGCCCATGATTTTAGTCCGGAAACTTGGAACGCCTCCGGTGAAATTTGTATTGTATGCCACACTCCTCACAACGCAATAACTTCGAGTGATGCCCCTTTATGGAATCACGAGTTAACAACGCAAACATTTACACTTTACTCTTCGCCAACATTAGATGCAACTATGGCACAACCTACAGGAAGCTCTAAACTATGCTTAAGTTGCCATGATGGCACAGTAGCTCTCGAAAATTTTGGAGGCACTACAGGAGGTACCAATTTTGTAACAGGCAATGCCTTAGTTGGTATTGATATCTCAGACGACCACCCTATTTCGTTTACCTATGATGCTGCTTTAGCAACTACCGATGGAGGTTTATTTGACCCTTCAACTGCATCATCTGGTCTTGGAGGAACAATAAATGATGATTTACTGCTTGCTGGTCAATTACAATGTGCCTCATGCCATGATGTGCATAATGGTGCTGGCATTGCTTTTCTTTTAAGAATGAACAACGCTGCAAGTAACCTATGTCTTACCTGCCATAACAAATAATTATACAAAATCATACAAAAAAGGCTTCGCTATCCAGCGAAGCCTTTTTTGTGATTAACCAAAAAAAACCTTGCTTAATTTTGGGTTAAAGTGCAATTTAAAATTAAAAGCCTGACTGATAAACATCATATTATAAAACTACTAATTATATGATATTTGAAAAGTAAAAGGCATTTTTAAATAATTTAAAAGGTATAATAGTACTCTTGTTTAGTAAAACTCATATTGTAAGTGTATGAAATTAATAAAGTATATTTTTATTGGGGTTTTGGTGTTGGCAATAAATGCCTGCTCACAAAAACTGCAAAAGCAAAAAGCACCCGCTGAACTAATCGTTTATCCCTCCCCTCCTGATGTTACCCGCATTCAATACCTTACCAGCATTAGTACTTCCAAAGATATTGAAGGCGAACCTTCGGTATTTAGCAAGTACATTACTGGAGAGGCTCCGCCCAAACCCATCATTAAACCTTATGGTGTGGCTATGCATAATGGCAAAATTTATATTTGCGACCTCGACCTGAGAGGGCTCGAAATTATAGATTTAAAAAACCAAACGTTAGAATATTTTGTACCCGAAGGCCTAGGGCAATTAAAACTGCCCATTAACTGTTTTGTCGATTCTCTTGGTTATTTATATGTGGCTGATGCGCAAAGACATCAAGTGATTATTTACGATCAAAAACTACAGTATGTAAATAGTTTCGGTACTAGAGAAAGCTTAAAGCCTACAGATGTGTTTGTAAGCAATAATAAAATATGGGTTTCCAACGTATCAAAAGGAAGCATTGATGTATATAAACAAGACAGCACCTACCAATTTCTTTATTCGCTTCCTGAAACCACACAACCAGAAGAAAAATTATTTCAACCAACCAACCTATTTGTAAGCCCTAATAAGGTTTATGTTAGCGATTTTGGAGAGTTTAGTATAAAAATTTACGACCATCAGGGCAACTTTCTGCAATCCATTGGCAGCTATGGTAGAAACCTTGGGCAATTTACTAGACCAAAAGGCATTGCCGTTGATAAAGACGAGAACTTATATGTAGTGGATGCGGCTTTTGAAAATGTACAGATATTTAATAAGGAGGGAAAACTCCTGATGTTTTTTGGAGGCAGTTATAAAAAGCCAGGAGGAATGTGGTTGCCTGCAAAGGTAATGATCAGCTATAATGGCCTAGAGTATTTTCAAAAATATGTTGACAATCGATACCTGCTTAAATACCTAATTTTTGTAACTAATAATTTTGGCCCTGATAAAGTAAATGTTTACGGCTATGTAGAAGAAAAAGTAAAGGGGGGTAATTAAAGTTTTGAGCGAAAAGGGCAAACATATTGTTATTCTTTTTATAAGTCTGGCAGCAGTGTTGGTTGCTTGCTCGCCCAAAGTAAGGCAAAGTATTTTAACCACTATTTTTGATGGAGTTCCTCCTTTTGAAGAAGACAAAGCATTAATAGTTAGCATTGATACTCTGGGGCAAGTTGATAGTACTAGATTGTTGGCCACAGCAGCGGCTCTCAACAGTTCGAAAATAACCTATCATGAACCCTTCAAAAATAAAAAGTGCAGCAGTTGCCATAACCAGCTTCATATTGGAGAATTAGTGGCTGAAGAGCCTCAGTTATGCTATCAATGCCACGATAAAAACAACGAAGAGCATACCTATAAGCATGGACCGGCAGGTGCAGGATTTTGCACCTCGTGCCATAATCCGCATAAAGCCAATGTAAATAATTTACTTGCAAGCAAAGGCGAAAACCTATGTTTTAACTGCCATAATAGCGAAAGCATTTACAATAATAAAATACACCAAAGTGCAAAAAAGAAAGAAGATTGTGTAAACTGCCATAACCCGCATAGTAGCGAAAACAGGTTTATGTTACAACCCGATGCCTGTAATAATTGCCACAATAGCAAAATAAACGATTTTACATTTTTACACGGCCCAGTAGGCGGAAACTATTGTTCAACTTGCCATGAGTCTCATACCTCTAAAAAAGAATCTTTGCTGGTAAAAACAGGAAAGAATCTTTGCCTTAGCTGCCATAATTCTTTAGATATTTATACAAACACAGAACATAAAAATAATAGAGATAAAAATTGCACTGAATGCCATAGCCCCCATGGAGGCGAAAACAAGTTTATGCTAAACTAGATTAAGAAATATTGATGAAGATTAAATTACTCATATTGGTATTTTTTATTGCTTCAGGCTACTGCTTTGCTCAAAGCCAACCTGCCGATTTTAAAGCTTGGCGGCTTATGTCATATTCAGGCACAGTGGGCATTAGAGGGTTTTACCGCGAACAAGAAAGGGTGCTTAACAATTTAGAGGATTTTTCCAGATTTCCATTTTTATATGGTGGCATAGCATTAAACACCCAAAGCTATGTTGGCCATCCTAATTTATTAGTATTAGATATTGGCGGTGAATTTAACCCTGGCCTTTCTAAACAAACATATACGGTAAGCCCTGATCGTTCGGAGGTATTAACATTTAGAAAACTAGACGTAAGAGCTACTTTGTTTAGAAATAAACCTATGAGCCTATCTTCTTACTTAAACCTTAGCCAAAATTTTATAAACCGCGAATATGTTACCAGCCTAAAAACAGACACAAGGCAATGGGGTATTAATTACCATTACAGAAATAAATTTCTCCCTATTACAGTAAGTTATAGCGACCGAGTATGGGATCAACTGGAGCTGGAAACAGGGCGGATTTACCAAAACAAACAGAGCGATTTTCAAGCTCGCGCCAGCAAGTCATTTACCAATTTGGGAGATTTTCATGAGATTAGGTTTTGGCGTTATAAGTACTTTCGGCAGGACAGGAGTTCGATTCCTATAAATAATTTAAACTATAACCTCTTGATTAACAACACCTTTTATTTCGATAGTCAAAAAAAATATATGCTGCGTTCATCAATTACCAACCTAAATCAGGAAGGTAATATAAATCAAAAGAGGTTTCAAATGTTTGAATCGGTGCAGCTAAGACTTCCTTACAGGTTAAGGTTTAGCGGTAATTACGATTTTAACAATATTAGGCAACAAGCACAACAATACAAGCAACACAGAATTAAAGCACGGTTAAACCACGAGCTGTTTTCAAGTTTAAAAACAGGCGTATATTTCGAAAACTTTAAAACCATTCATACGGCCTACGATGAAACCAATATACGCGCAGGAGCTAGCCTTAATTACACTAAAAAAATACCAACTGGCATCCTTAGCCTTATTTATACGTTTAACAAACATAGTCAAAATGTAGTAAGCAACCCCGGCTCAACCGTTCAGATTATAGACGAAAACCAAGTATTAGCTGATGGCCAGATTGTATTGCTTAACCGCCCTTATGTTAATGTAAACACTATTGTGGTTAAAGACCCCACAGGCTCTATTATATATCAAAAAGACTTTGACTATTTTATTCAGGAAAGAAATGAATTTATTGAAATAAGCAGAGTGCCGGGTGGACAAATTGCTAATAACAGTGCTGTTCTAATTGATTATGTTGCTGCACAGGTGGGTTCTTATAATTTTGATGCCAATATGCAAAGCCTTACAGCAAGAGTAACCCTTTTAGATCGGCTGGTGGAGGTATATTATACCATTTCTACCCAAGATTATAGTAATATTGAATCGGGAGAATTTTTAACCCTTAATTTTTATACTAGAAATTTTTATGGAGGTCGTGTTCAGTATAAATTTATGAATGCCGGAGTAGAAAGAGACGATTATAACAGCACGATAGTACCTTATAAAAAAATGAGGTATTACTTACAAATGAATGGTAAAATCGGAGAGAAAACCCTGCTTTCACTAAATGGTGATTTAAGCGATATTAATTTAATAGAAACAGATACCGACCAACTTTTTTCAAGCCTGTATGGAAAAATAATATATCAGTTTAAACCGCAAACAAAGCTTAACTTTGACCTGGGCTACCGAAAACAAATTGGCGAACAAATTGACCTGGATTTAATTACCGCAAAAGTTGAATACAATACAGTTTATCGTAACCTTTATATGAAAGTAGGGCTGGAAGTTTATAAACGAAACTATGTAGGGGAACAACTTAACTTTAGAGGAATCTATTTTCAAATAGACAGAAAATTTTAATAAATTAACATGTACAAAATACTAAGTTTAATATGGTTTTGGGCGTTAGTTGCAGGCAGCGAAATAAAGCCAACCCTATTTACCTCAAACGCAGAAAATAATTCAGGTTATGTAGTTAACAAAGCCACCGTTTTTGCAACTCCTGTTAGCAGTATCAAAAATTACGATTTTGCGGCACAAATCGATTCTGTTAAAACCTGCACAGACTGCCACGATGACCTGCTTAAAGAGGAAACAGTACATGCCCCTGCAAAAAAAGATTGTAAACGATGCCATATTTCTAATGGAACAAAACACCCCCAAGACGACACCACTTTAGTTGGATTTAACTTAAAAAAGGATGTGCCAGACCTTTGCTATGAGTGCCACGACCCCATGAATGTAGAGGAATTTGTACACGACCCTGCTCAAAAAGGTAAATGCCTTACTTGCCACGATGCACATACCTCTCCTAATTTATACCTTGTAAAAGAAAACCCTGTTGCTAAACTTTGCCTGGAATGCCACGACCTTAAAATACCTGAAGGTAATTTTATTCATGGTGCCGTTTCAGATGGAAACTGCCAAGGCTGCCATAACCCACACCAAGCTAATAACGACAGGTTGCTCGCCAATACTAAACTTGATAGGCTGTGTAAAAAATGTCATAAAAGTATTCGTAAAGAACTAAAAAGAGAAAGTGTACACGCCCCTTTTAAAAAGAAAGCATGCTTCGATTGCCACAACCCTCACAGCTCTAAAGAAGCAAATTTATCAGACCTTAAACCTCAGGAATTATGCTTTAGCTGCCACGAAGACACCCATAACACCATTAAAAATGCCAAACTGGTACATCAGGCCGTTAACAAAACCAAAGCATGCCTCAATTGCCACTCGCCTCACGCCTCTGCAGAAAAATTTAATTTATTAGATAAAGAAAAAGAACTATGCCTAAGTTGTCATAATAAAACAATAGCCTCAGATACTGGTAGCATTCAGGCCATAGGTCCACTTTTAAAAGAGGGAAACACCGTGCATAAAGTTATTGATGAGAAAGGGTGTACGGTTTGTCATAAACCGCATACATCCGAAGAACACAGTTTGCTAAACAAAGCTTTTCCTGCCAAAGAATATGTAGAAGCAACAACTGATAATTTTGAGCTTTGCTTTAGTTGCCATGATAAGCAACTTTTTAAAAGCCCTACAACCCAAACAGCCACAAACTTTAGAGATGGAGACCAAAACCTTCATTATGCACATATACAGGGCGAAAAAGGGCGTAATTGCACACTCTGCCACGACCCACATGGCTCTGCTAACAGCTATATGATAAGGGAAAAAACACCGTTCGGAAACTGGCAAATGCCCATAGAATTTAAACTGTTAAAAAACGGAGGTTCTTGTTTAACAGGATGCCATACCGAGCGAAGTTATGAGCGCATTATAAACGATACCTTGCAGTTAAAAATTAGTAGCGATACATTAATTATAAAAGAATAACTCTTAATAAAAAACATGAAACTATCTGTGTTTTTTTACATTTTTTTTCATGGCATTCTGTTTACAGGGTGTTTAAATGGCTATGCGCAGCATTCAAAAAACAACCCTCATAAGTTTAGTACTGCTAATTGGGAGTTTACAGAATGGTGCAACCCCTGCCATATTTATGATTCTGAAAAGGATGTCTCTGCTGGTGAATTTCTACTTTCGTATGAAAGTGATTCCATTATATCTACAGATTCTACTTACCTGTCAGGCATATCGAAATTGTGTTTTACCTGCCATGATGGTACAGTCGCACAATTCAGTCATAGTGCAGACCTTTCTCCATTAAAGTTAGGGGGCGGGGGCAGTATAAAAAACGCCCACCCTGTTTCGGTATTTTATTCCACCAATGGGCAAAGCAGTTTAAAATTATATAATCCACAAACAACTTTATCGGGGTTGGGAGGTACCATAGCAGAAGATATGTTAAAAAATGGCAGAGTAGAATGTACATCATGCCATGATGCACATTTTTCTATGCAAACAACACCATGCAGTTCTTGCCCAACCGTAAGTTCAAATCCACAAACAGACAATAAGCCAAGTTCGTTGCTAATAACCCTTAAAAATGGTGCACTCTGCTTAACTTGCCACAATTTATGAACAAACCACTTAACCTTTATTTTTTACTGGTATTAACAGCTATTACTGCTTTCGCTTCAGGCAAATTGCAGGCACAAGATACGTTGGCATCCAATAATCAGGCAGCAGAAATGTCGTACGTTCGGTGGGTAAGCGAGTTTCCATCTACCCAAAAAGGGCAAACTAAAAAAGGACTGTTTGAGCGCATAGGAAAATTTGTTTTCGGCAAAAAGCCAACGGTACTTATTAAGCCGGTTGCGGTACTGGCCCATAACCCTGAAATGTTTTGGGTTGTAGATCAAAAAAAAGCTTCTTTAGCAACAATTAATCAAAAAAAAGGAAGCACCTTAAAACTTACGACAAAAAACAACGATGCCTATAATGGTTCACTTGTAGCTATATGCGAACTACCCGGTAAGGGTTTATTAATAACTGACTCCCGGCTTAATAAAATATTTTTAGTGCCAACCGATAGTAAGGAGGCAATTATTTTTAACAATTCGCTTAGTTTGCAGCAACCTACAGGCATTGCTTATGCAAAAGAGAAGGATGAAATATGGGTGTTGGAAACCAAGGCACATAGAATTGCTGTGCTAAACTCTAAAGGTGAATTGCTAAAAACAATAGGCAGCAGGGGTAATGCCCCAGGCGAGTTTAATTTTCCTACACATATTTGGATAGACCGCCACGGGCAAGTTTATATTGTAGATTCTATGAATTTTAGGGTACAAATTTATAATAGCGAGGGCCAATGGGTATCAATGTTTGGCCAGGCTGGCGATGGCTCGGGGTATTTTGCCCGACCCAAAGGTATAGCTACCGATTCGTACGGCAATATATATGTGGCAGATGCCTTATTTCATACGGTTCAGATATTTAATAAAGAAGGGCAGTTGCTTTACTTTTTTGGAAATCAGGGGCGTGATAAAGGGCAATTTTGGATGCCATTGGGTATATTTATAGACGATAAGGATTACATTTATGTAACTGACAGTTTTAACTCCAGGGTGCAGGTTTTTCAACTTATAAATAATGGTTAAATGGACAAAATAATAATTTTTACACTCTCCTGCTGGCTGTTATTACCTCCTTATGTTAAGGCACAGTCAATTGTAGAAACATCACATAACCTGTCTGCCCTTTCTTCTGAAACAGGCAGAATTGGGGTAGATTCTGAAATATGTAAATATTGCCATACCCCACACACAGATGCACCCGCATCCCCTTTATGGAGCCAAGGTCGAACAGGCCCTAATTATATATTATACAACAGCTCAACTTTACAAGCCATACCCGGGCAACCCGATGGTTCTTCCATTCTATGCCTTTCTTGCCATGATGGCACCATTGCTCAAGGAAAATTAACAGGTAGCAATACCGATTTAGATTTTAGCACAGGCATTGCTGCAAGAATATCTGAAAGGAGTAATTTAACAACCGACCTTAGCGATGATCATCCTATCTCTTTTTATTACACCCCTACACTGGCCACCACCGATGGTCAATTAAAAGATCCTTCAACTATTTCTATGCCCGTACAATTAGAGAACGGAAAGGTGCAGTGTGTTTCGTGCCATGATCCTCATAAAAACCCTTTTACTAAATATTTGGTGGCATCAAATCAGTTTTCGGATTTGTGTACAAGTTGCCACGATCGATCTTTTTGGCCAAGTTCGAGCCATAGTACCTCGGCAGCAACTTGGAGCGGCTCAGGTTCCGACCCTTGGGAGCATATAGAGTTTCCGTACCAAACAGTTGCAGAAAACGCCTGTGAAAACTGCCACGACCCACATAATTCCAAAGGCAAACCATTCTTATTAAAATCATCATCCGAAGAAAGTAATTGCCTCGATTGCCATAGTGGCGGCAATGTAGCAAATACCGATATACTTACACAAACACTTAAAACATATTCGCATAATGTATTTGGCTATAACCAAATACACAACCCTACAGAAACCGCCATGCCACCTGCACTACATGTTGAATGCCAGGATTGCCACAACCCGCATGCCACCAGTAATATTTCTGCTTTGGCTCCGGCTGCCAATGGTTTTATAATGGGCGTACAAGGTATAGATCAGGGAGGCAATACCGTTACTGCTATAACCAATGAGTATGAACTATGCTATCGTTGCCATACGGATAACCCTGCAAAACCCAACAGCCCTACTGCACGCCAAATAGAGCAGGACAATGTGCGGCTGGAGTTTGATTTGGCTAATCCTTCGTTTCACCCAATAGAGGGAGTCGGAGCAAATAGCAATGTGCCAAGTTTAATAGCACCTCTTACAGAGTCGAGCATTATTTATTGCACCGATTGCCACGCCAGCGATGGGTTTGGTTCGCCCAAAGGGCCACATGGCTCTATTTACCCCAGAATATTAAAATACCGCTATGAAACAGATGATTTAACCCCTGAATCGGCCACTAATTATGAGCTTTGTTATAGTTGCCATAGCCAAGCATCTATTTTAAGCGATGTTTCTTTTAATGGACACAGCAAACATGTTAGAGATGAAAAAACGCCTTGTAATGCATGCCACGATCCGCATGGCGTTAGTGCCACCCAAGGCAATAGTATTAATAACTCGCATTTAATCAATTTCGACCTAAGGATTGTCACCCCTGATAATTCGGGAAGGTTAAGGTATGAAAACACCGGTAATAATACAGGCACATGTTACCTTAACTGCCATGGCAAGCAACATAGCCCACTAGGTTATCAATAATAACATTCCTGCCTCCGCAGGAATGGCGATACTGAGATCTGAGTGTTACCATTAAGTGAGAGAAATGGCTCAATTAAATATGTACGAGAATGCCTGCCGCTAAAATTATTATTAAAAAAATATTGGTTTCAAAATAACTTCCATAAACTGTGATGTGTGTAGTATTAATCGGGTTTAGGTTAATAACAGATGCTTACAAAGCACTTTTGGAGGCTGCTTTTACTCCCCACCGAACCACTGTTTAAAAGTACCAACTTTTTCTCTGCTTACAATTATTTCTTTCTCTGGGGTTATTTCAGTTATAATTTTTAGGCGGCTGTTGTAGTAAACAAGTACTTCTGTAATCGAGTCGATGCAGACAATGTAGGTGCGGTTTACCCGAAAAAATTTCTGTGGATTCAGAAGTGATTCCAACTCTTCCAAGGTATAATCAATAATTAAATTATGCCCTTCGTTGGTGGTTATATAAGCATTTCTGCCTTCGGCATAAAGAAACACAATTTGAGTGGCAAGTATGGAGCGGATATGCCCACCAATCTTAACCATAAACCGGCTTTTATATTCTTTTTTGGTATTTACACCTTGCAGTAAAGCTCTAAAATCTTGCATAGAGCTTTCGGCAGAAACCATAAAGGTTTCGCATATTAATGATAAATTAACCTAATTCACTTTGAAACCTTTCAAAAAAGTGTCTTTTTTATAAGCATAACTAACATTTAACGCCATTTGAAACAATTACTTACAATTGTGCTATTCCTCTTGTTTGGTTTTTCATTAACCGCTCAAAACTTAATAACCGTAACAGGAAAAGTTTTGCAAAAATCTGATTCAGTGCCCATATTTAATGCACATATCTATTTTGAAGGAGAAGCTATTGGTACAACTACTAATGAAAATGGGGAGTTCGTTTTTCATTTTGATGCAATGTTTCGAAATAATTTTATAACCGTTTCTTCGATTGGCTTTGTTTCCGAAAATATATCGACTAAGGATGTTAATAACCACATACTTATTTTTCTTGAAGAAGACCAGTTGATGTTAGCATCTGTTACAGTAACCGCAATTGAACCCATTCAAATTTTAAAGAATGTTGTTAAAAATATTGAAACCAATTATCCTCAGGAAAAATTCAGCAAAGAAATTTATTATAAGGAAGCATTTAAAGTTAATGGAGAGCCTCTTCGTTACCTCGAAATCGTTGCTGATTTAGTTGGTAAAGGGTTTAGCATTAAAAGGCAAAACCCTTATAAGTACGATCTTTTTATCAAAGAAAAAAGACCGGGTTTTAATAATGACAGTACTTATGAAGGAGGAAATGGCATAGGAGTTCTGCATTGGTTGAGTACTACTAAAAGGTATCTTCAAAAAAGTAATTTTAAGAACTATTCTATTGAGCTAGTTGGGTACTCAAATTATAGGAATAATGAGGTATTTAAGCTGCAAATTAAATCAAAAGGGGTTCGTAAGTCGATAACGTATATGTATATTACAATGGATACTTATGCGCTAGTGGCTATTAATCAATGGTACGAAAATGATAACAGAGCGATACCTAAAACTATGTTTTATTTTACAAAATGGTATGAGTATGTGGATTTTGTAAAACTCGCTGATGGGTATTGGTATATAAATACAATTAACGATTTTAGAGAATCGATTAGTGTTGACGGGAATACGACAGAAATAAAAAGGTTAATTAGGTTAACCAATATTAATGAAGATTGGGCGTTTAAAGAAAAGAACAAAATAACAAGAGAAACAGACTTATACAAATACCCTGTCGTCTATAATCCTACCTTTTGGCAAAACTATAATGCTCCTCCAGAAACGGAAGAGGAGAAAAGAGTTAAAGTAGAATTGAGCAGGGAATAGAGGGTTGATGTTGCTACCCAAATACCCACTCCACCAAACTAAAGGCAGCTACAAGCAGTACAAGTACCGAAAGAATATTAAGCCAAATACCGACCCGTACCATTTGGCTAATTTTAATATGGCCACTAGAAAAAACAATGGCATTGGGCGGTGTAGAAATGGGCATCATAAAGGCACAGCTTGCCGCCATTGCTATCGGTATCGAAAGCAATAATGGATTTATGTTGGCGCCTTCGGCAATGGCAATTACAATTGGTATAAAAATGGTGGCCAAGGCTACATTGCTCATCAGCTCTGTCATAAATAGCATTACGGTAATTAAAATAATAAAGATAAGAAACGTAGATAATTGATTTTGAGCAATTACTTGCGCAATAATGTCAACTAAACCAGCGTGTTCCATTGCTTTGGCTAAGGTCATTCCGCCACCGAAAAGGAGTAGGATGCCCCAAGGCAAACGCTCTGTAGCTTTCCAATGTAATAGTTGCTTTTTTTCTTTTATGTTAATAGGAATAACAAACATTGTAACGCCCCCAATCATTGCTGTAACGGTGTCGTTTAACATTGAAAACCCGATAAGGTTGTTTAGAGGAGTTTTAAAAATCCAGAGAAAGGCAGTGAGGCCAAAAATAACAGCCACAATCTTTTCTTCCTTTTTCCATTCCCCAAGCCCCTCAAGCTCATTATTGATGAGTTTTTCGGCATTGCTCATTTTACCTAATTTATTTTTATGCAACACCTGAGTTAATAAAAAATAAGTAATTGCAAGTAGAATTACACTTACAGGTATGCCCACCATCATCCAAGTAGCAAACCCTATTTCGATATGAAGAAGTTCTTCGGCATAGCCCACAAAAACCACATTGGGGGGAGTGCCAATAATGGTGGCCAACCCCCCAATGTTAGCAGCATAGGCAATGCCAAGCATTAATGCTAAGGCAAAATTTATAAAACCTTTTTTATTTAATGAATCGTGCTTAACTAGCTGAATTACCGAGAGCGCAATGGGTAGCATCATAATGGTGGTGGCGGTATTACTAATCCACATACTTAAAAAGGCAGTGGCCATCATAAACCCTAAGATTATACCATTGGCACTGGTGCCTGTTAATTTAATTAAACCTAGTGCAATGCGTTTGTGCAGGCCGTGCTCCTCAAGACCTAAGGCGAGCAAAAAGCCTCCCATAAATAAAAATATGATAGGACTGGCATAAGGAGCCGTGGCTAATTTTAGTGTAAATACACCTAATGCCGGAAAAAGAATAATAGGAAGCAAGGCCGTTGCCGCCATTGGTGCAGCTTCAGAAATCCACCATATTACCATCCAAATAGCTACTGCCAACACTTGCCACGCAGTAGGGTTTAAATAACCTGAGTGTTGAAAGGTTAAGGCGATGGCAAAAAAAATGGGTCCTAAAAAAAGACCTATCAACTTAAACGAAAGTTTCATTGAAGGGGAGTTTTACATCTAAAAATCTAGTGAGCCATTAATCCATTCACCGTCAAGGTCGGCATTATAGCTTTTATAAAAATCTAATGCGGGGGTGTTCCAATCTAGTACTTGCCAAGCCATACCGCTATAACCTTTGTCTTTCCCTTCTTGAATACACGCTTCAAATAGCATTTTGCCTGCTCCTATGCCTCTGGCTCTTTCAGTTATAATTAAATCTTCTAAATAGAGGCGCACCCCTTTCCAAGTGGAATACCTTAAATAATAAATAGCAGTACCAATTATTTTACCTTTGTGCTCGGCCACAAAAAACCAATACACTGGGTTTTTACCAAACCCCTCTTTTTTCATTCTTTCAACTGTATTAACCACTTGTTCAGGGGCTTTTTCAAAGAGTGCAAGTTCTTTAATCAGTTCAAGTATCTCGGGCAAATCTTCTTCCCTTCCTTTTCTTAATGTAATACTCATTTGGCTAAAATAAGAAATAATATATATATCGCTATTCCTGCGAAGGTAGGAATCTACCCTGTGGGGTGTTTAAAATATAAAAACTGTTTAAAATTATAACATCGAGTCCATAATGCTTATAGCTTTTCGATATTTACAGGTTCCTGCCTTCGCAGGAATGACAATCTTTGTTTTGTGCAAGCTCCGTTATTAATAAAGAGACTCTCAACCTTTTCGAGGGTAACGTTGAATGACTAAAGAGCTTTGTTCTAAATTTCTATGTCCACCTGATTTTTGGTAAGGTCTTCCATCGTTTCGCGTTTGCGAATCAATTTGGCTTCGCCATTTATAATTAATACCTCAGCTGGTCTAAACCTGGAGTTATAATTAGACGACATAGAGTAGCCATAAGCCCCCGCATTTTTAATGGCTAAAACATCCCCTACATTTACTTCATGGAGTTGCCTATCCCAGCCAAAAGTATCTGTTTCGCAGATATAGCCCACAATGGTATATACGCGCTTGGTGCCTTCGGTATTAGATATATTAATTATGTCGTGGTAGGCATCGTACATCATAGGGCGAATAAGGTGATTAAGCCCAGAATCTACCCCTGCAAACACCGTGGCAGGGGTGGTTTTAACCACATTTGTTGTGGCTAATAATACGCCAGATTCGCTTACTAAGTACTTACCTGGCTCAAACCATAGCTGTAAATCTTTGCCATACTCTTTGCAAAAGGCATTAAAGGCCTTGCTAATTTTTTTGCCAAGATCGTCCATATCAACCTGCACATCCGATTCGTGGTAAGCCACTTTAAACCCACTGCCAAAATCGATAAACTCAATGGTTTTAAGTTGTTTAGCAACATCAAATAATAGGTCAGCTCCATTTAAAAACACTGCGGCATCCAAAATATCGGAACCTGTATGCATATGTACGCCCACCACATTTATTTTATAGGTATCAATTACGCGTAATAAATGCCTTGTTTGCAATATGGATATTCCAAATTTAGAATCGATATGGCCAGTAGAAATTTTATGATTACCCCCTGCCATTAAGTGAGGGTTTATACGAACACAAACCGGAACAGTTCCTTGGTATTTATTCCCAAATTGTTCTAAGATTGAAATATTATCGATGTTAAGCACTACACCTTTTTCAACGCCTTCCACAATCTCTTCAAAAGAAACCCCGTTGGGCGTGTACATAATTTCTTCTGCCTTAAAACCAGCCATTATGCCTAGTTCTACTTCTTGAATAGAAACGGCATCTAGTCCAGCACCTATGCTGCGCATGTATTTTAAAATGGAGATATTGGTTAATGCCTTGGCGGCATACTTGAGCTTAATATTAGTCTTAGGAAAAGCATTTGTTAATTTAGTATACTGCGATTTTATTGAATCAGCATCATACACATATAAGGGTGTACCAAATTGGGTGGCAACGGTTAGCAAATCAATGCCTTGCATGCTAAATTTCTTATTTTTAAGCTCCATAGAAATAAAATTAATCGGCAAAGATAAGAGGGGTTAAACTAACAAAAAATTAAAACATAGGTGGAATTGGCTTATTATCAAGAATAGTTTCAATTTTATTGCTTACTTCTTCTGTAATTAGCTCCACTTTTTCGTCTGATGCCAAAGTTTCTTCTAGCTGCCAGAGCTTTGAAGCGCCTAACATTACGGTACTCACATTGGGGTTTGATAAACACCAGGCAATAGCTAGTTGAGCTACTGAAATAGCTAACTCCTCTGCCAGTTTAATAAGTTCAGCTGTTTTATTTACATTTTCTTCGGTGAGAACCGTGTCTTTCAGCCATTCGTTTTTTTCAACTGTCAGTCGAGTTGATTCTTTATCGTTAGTATTATACTTGCCCGTAAGCACCCCTGATGCCAAAGGTGACCAAATAGTAGTACCCATACCTATGTTTTTAAATAGTTGAGCATATTCAACTTCCATCTTATCTCGCACAAACATATTATATTGAGGTTGCTCCACCGCAGGGGCAATCAGGTGGTTTTCTTTGGCTACTAGGTGGGCTTCCATAATTTCTTGAGCGCTCCATTCGGAGGTGCCCCAATATAAAATTTTACCTTGCTGAATAAGGTTGTGCATCGTCCACACCACTTCTTCCATAGGCACTTCTTTATCGGGGCGGTGGCAAAAGTAAAGGTCGAGGTATTCGAGCTGCAACCGATTAAGAGCAGCTTCGCAGGCTTCTGTTAAATGTTTACGGCTTAAACCGTGTTGGGTAGGTTTGGGATCAATTCGATCTCCAAAAAAGGCTTTGCTTGAAATAATATAGCTATCTCGAGGCCAATTTTGTTTTTTAAGAATATTCCCCATCACAACTTCTGATCTGCCATGGGCATAGACTTCGGCATTATCAAAAAAATTAACACCTTGGTTATAAGCGTACACCATCATTTTTTCGGCTACCGAATCATCGATTTGAGACCCAAATGTGAGCCATGAACCCAATGATAATTGGCTTATTTGCAAGCCTGATTTTCCTAATCGATTGTATTCCATGAGTGTTTATTTAGTCCCTGTTGAAAAACTCTTAACTATCATATAATCAGGTTAAAAAAATCAGCACATCTTTAAAATTTTGCTAGCCCCCCAAGCACGCTACGCTAACATCTACTTCGTTGGCTTCCTCTCGAAGTCCGCTGGCTAGCTGATGTATTCGATTTGCCATTCCGATACTAATCGGAACGTATCTATTAACCTGAACCCGATTAATCCCACCTTTCACAGAAACCCAATAAAGAATAAGATTTAGGGTTTCAAAACCGAAAAACTAACGGGTTAATTTAAGGGTTTTAAATCCTAAAGGTTGCTTTTTACTGGGTTTTCCTTTGGGATTCATTGAAAATCTCCATCTATTGCGTTGGTTTTCTTCGAATTAATCCACTAGTTCTTCAAAAAACCGCCTTATAGATGGAGTTTTCAATGAACTGTGATGCGTAGTATTAGTCGGGTTCAGGTTGTTACACTTGAGCGTTTTTTAGCAAACCCTGTTTATTAGAATAAAAATAAGAAATACTCAAGAGATAGATTGCAAAAAAAGGTAAAATATTACCTCTTTTCTTTAAAAATGATATTCCCCATCGACACATCTACATCAAACGATAATTGGTTCGGTGCATCTTCGTCATACTCCTGATTTACATACACATTATCACTAATTTCTGTAAATGATTTGGTGAGGTGAACATCGCAAAGCATAGAATCTTTGATTTTAATAATCACAGAGCAGTTATTTTTGGGGATGAGTATCTCTAAGGTGCCAGCACCTACGCTTGCCCTCACTTGGCTAGCAACAAAAGGGGCTTCGGTTAAATCCAATTGCATGCTACCAAACCCAACCTCAGCTTGAATAAATTTAGCACGCGACATATACAATTTACGTACAACCACATTGCCCAAATCCACCTTTACATTAAAGGTATCCATTACCACAGGGTTAGGCATATTAGTTAGGTAGTCAATATTTACATCGGCACTGCCTGTGCGCACATTAAATCGGCTCACTTTAAGGCTCGATAAATCAATAAATGCAGCTCCAACACCAAAAACTAAGTTTAAATCATAAGGGATTTCTTCTGCTAAAAAAACTTTCCACGTATTGTCTTCGGAGCTGGATGTGCTAAATACCTTGCTAGAAATAGATTGGCTAAAAGTTTGCTTGTTTTTATCCTCTAACGAAAGGTTGATTTCGAGGTTGCTACCATAAGTTGATTTATTAAAGGAATGGTTAAACTCATCAATGTCTCTATCAGAATATACGGCAATGGGTTCATTGGATTTTCCTGGGCTTATATAACAAATGCCAGATGACGAGCCGTAATTAAGCGTAACCGATTGATAACGATTATTATGCTCAATTTTAAAATGTTTTTGAACTTGAGCGTTAGCAGTGCCAATCAAACACACGAATCCCAAGAAAGAATAGTATCGCCACATGCTTCTTAGATACGTGCAATTTTGCATAGGGTTTCAATTTTATGGAATAAAAAAGAAATACGGCAAAATAGGCTACTTAATGTATGTTTATTCGATTTTGAGGGTTAATATTTGAAGGAGGGGTTCATTGAAAAGATTCATCGGATAACACAGCTCCATCCGATGAATTATTCAGGCTAAATCAGACGGTAGTCAGATTGATGCCATTATTTTTGATCTGACTATCGTCCGACCCCTTGATTACATTCATCGGGCGATTCGAAGTCACCCGATGAATAGAGGAATTATTGATTAAAAAACTCTTTCATCCGATCGAAAAAGCCCTTGTCATTTTTTCCTGGTTTAGGAATAAAATTTTCGGAATTTCGGAGTGATTCCAGTGTTTGCTTTTCTGCATTGGTTAAGCTTTTAGGCGTCCAAACATTCACGTGAATTAACTGGTCTCCACGGCCATAACCGTTAATATCTTTAATGCCTTTATTTCTTAATCGTAGTATTTTACCGCCTTGGGTTCCAGGTTCAATTTTAATTTTTACCTTGCCATCAATAGTGGGTACTTCTACGGATGTTCCCAGTGCTGCATCAACAAAATTAATGTAGAGGTCATAAACTACATTATACCCATCTCGCTTTAAAAATTCGTGGTCTTTTTCTTCAATTAAAATAAGCAAGTCGCCAGCCGTACCACCGCCAGGGGCTTCATTGCCTTTGCCTCCCATAGAAAGTTGCATGCCATCGCTTACTCCAGCAGGGATATTAAGGGTGATTACCTCTTCTTTCGATTGCAAGCCAGAACTATCAACACCCGGAGGTCGTTGATCAATTATTTGCCCTGAACCCGAACATGTTGGGCAAGTGCTAGCCGACACCATTTGGCCTAGCATCGTATTCATTACTTTTTTTACCTGGCCTTGGCCTTGGCATTGATGGCAGGTTTTAAACGTAACTCCATCGGCCGACATTAAGCGTTTAACCTTAATTTTCTTTTCGGTTCCGTTGGCAATTTCTTCTAAAGTAAGCTTAATTTTTATACGGAGATTAGAGCCTTTTCGCCCCCGTGAGCGACCTCCGCCTCCGCCTCCTCCGCCTCCAAAAAAGCTATCGAATGGGTTGTGCCCTCCAAAAATATCTCCAAAATTTGAGAAGATATCGTCCATATTCATATGCTGCCCTCCACCAAAGCCTGCACCGCCTACGCCTTGATGACCAAACTGATCGTAGCGTTGCCTTTTTTCGGGGTTGTTTAAAACCTCGTAGGCTTCCGCTGCTTCTTTAAACTTCTCTTCGGCTTCTTTATTATCAGGGTTTTTATCGGGGTGAAACTTTAAAGCAATTTTTCGATATGCTTTTTTAAGTTCAGGCCCTGAGGCTGATTTTGAAACACCTAATACTTCGTAATAATCTCTTTTTGCCATTTTATTAGCTACCTGTTACAACTTTGGCAAACCGAATTACCTTTTCACTTAAATAATATCCCTTTTCAATTGTGTCAACAATTTTTCCTTTTAGTTTTTTGCTGGGCGCAGGTATTTGCGTAATGGCTTCGTGTATTTCAGGATCAAATTTGGTTCCTTCAGGCGTTTCCATCACTTTAAGCCCTTGGCTTTGCAATATTTTCTCCAGTTTTTGAGAAATTAAACTAAGCCCCTCGGTTACAGAGGCCTCTTTTTTTGAATCAGCTGATTTTAAGGCTCTTTCAAAATCATCTAACACAGGAATTAACTCCGCAATTATTTTTTCTCCTGCTGTAAGCATTAAGTCTAATTTCTCTTTAGCTGTACGTCTTCTGTAATTATCAAATTCGGAATACAGCCGAAGGTATTTGTCTTTTGCCTCCGCCAAGTCAGCCGTTAGCTTATCTACTTCGCTTATTTCAACTTCTTGCTCAACCTCTTCTGCTACTTCCTGCTCCGTTTGGTTAACAGCCTCTTGTTGCTCCGCAACGTTTTCTGATGTTTTGTCAGCTATAGTTGATTTATTGTCTTTTTTCTTCTTTGTCATCGGTTAATTACTTTCAATTTTATTTAATTCGCTCGGGTTTAGGCTAAATTAAACACAAAAATACCGTTTGCCTTTGAATACAATATGTTTGCCAAAGAAATAAAGTGCCAATATGGCATAAGAAGGGATTAACCGTAAAGGGTGCTAAGGTTTCGCAAAGGACACAAGCAATTAATAGAGATGCTCTTTACCTATGCCAGCTTGCTTAATAATTGCAAAAAAAGTGCCTTTGGGTAAATCTTTACTGCCATGGAAAGGAACTACAATGGTTTTATTTGCGGTAGAATTATAGTAAATATGATGGCTTCCTTTCCTGAATAATTTATTACGCATTCCAATTACCTACCATTCAAGCATACCGACTAAAGTGCGGTACAGGCTTTGCTCGAATTTTGGTACTCAACGTCCGCCAGCCGGACGCCTCTCCCGAAAAAAAAATCGGGACAAGCTTGTTCCAAAATCCTGTGCGAGCACTTGACTATCAGATACTTGAAATGCTCATAACGAAGATTCATGAATTAATCAGGCTTTAAATCTTTTAAAAACAAACCCATTCTTTTCTAAAACCTTTATCAGATTTTTAGCAGATAGGTTCATGCTGTAAGATTAAGCGATGCTCTAAAGTTGAACTGTCATCAGGAATATCTTCTCCTCGAGATTGGAGCTCTTCTATATAGATTTCAATGGCTTCTTGAGCCATTTCAATGGCATGGTCAACATTATTGCCATAGGTGATACATCCAGGAAGCGCAGGAACAGTTACAGTATATTGTCCTTCTGGCTCCTTATTCATCAATATTTTATAAGTTAATTGCATACTGAATTATTTAATACAAATATAGCAGTTATTATGTTTTTTAATTTTCCTGTAAATACTTTTGGCGTTTTCACCAACGTTTCTTCTTGCTCAGAGTCCTCTGCGAGAGACTCTGAGTGGGGTAGGAGTTTCTGCCTGCGAAGTAATAACGTAATTGTGGAAATTGATATTATTTTTGGGTAATAAAAATTGGCACGTGAGGACACGAGCCAAGGAGTAGAAAAACCAATTATTTAATACTTAAAATGAATTAACACCCCAATATTTAACATTAAGTTGGTTTGCAAAGGAATTTCAGTTAACTCATTAATGCCATCGGATATGCTAATTTCCTGATGAGGAATTCCCACAAAAGTTTGCTTTGTTTTCCAAAAAGGTTGTCCTCTTTCTTTAAAATACAGCCCATCTGTGGTAGAAAAAGGCATATTCCAACCTCCTTCTGCAAACAGGCTTAGGCGGTGGTTCATTTCCAGCGATAGCCTAACAGTGGGTTCTACTGCCCATCTACGGGATTCAAACGACATTTGCACCTCTCCACTATCGAACTTTTTGTTATTTATCTCTAATTCATTGGCTACATTATACCTACCAACAACGTACCCATAGCGGTAATTGCCTACATTAACCGAAAAGTTAGCAGTTGCAGGTCTGCCAAAAGCTGTAAATTCTTTATTATACCCAGTTTTAAAAGAGATGGAAGAATAGGTATTACCTGTTAAAGTTCCTTTGGTATCCAAACCAATAAAAAATGAGGGTGAAAAATAATACTCATACGTAAAGCTTAACCCGTAATAAAAAAAAGTTGTACTGGGTACGGTTTCTGTAATTATTGAAGTACCATTGGTATAGTTAATAAGTACATTATCAATGGTTGCCGGCTGGGCAAAAACACCCATTGTAAATTTGAATTTGCTCATTATTTCAAGTAATCTCAGCATTTTGTTTACAGCTTTTTCCTGATTAGCATTTCCAGTTAATGTGGCCTCCAGATTGTATTTGGCAAAGAGCATTTCTGTTTCTTTACTTGGGAGAACAATATTATAATTATTCCAAAATGCAGAATCGTATTTCCCTGTGTTATGAAGAAAAAAATCTGAAAATTGCAGGTTGGAATCATACGAAATTTTTCGATATTCATCTAAAATACGGGTTGTAACATAAGTGTCTTTTACCGTTAAGGTATCCCCATTATAAGCAAATGAAGTATTATAATTCACAAGAAATAACTCCCATCCATTATTGCCTATCTTATAATTTGCCTTGTAATTGAGATAAGTTCGTTTTCTACTATTAAGGTTTTTTAACATATCACCTTCAAAATCAGGAATTTTATAAAAGTATTCACCCTTAACAAAAGCTTTGTTTTTTAACGATATAAATAAATTTCCTTCAATATTTTTCTTTATCGCAGAAAAGTGAACTTTAACCAAGCGGTCGTTTTCAAAACTTACTGTATCTAAAATTGAAAATTCGAATTTTTTTGTATTACCTAATGGCCCAGCCCTGTTCATTACAAAATCAAAACGGTGTGGTATATGTGGCCCAGCCATAAGCAAGGTTTGAAATTTATTTATCAAGCTGTCATTTCTAATAAATCTTCCTTTATTCACTGAAACATCGCCTCTAGCATGTTTGGTTGCATAAGATTTTTTATTTATAGATAAACTAGCTTCGGTAATATAGTATGGGTTATTATTTAATTTTACAACCGACCGAAAAAAGCCTTCGGAGGAACGAGGCTCTAAGGGATAATTATCAGTAATTCTTTCTATTGCTTGCTTAACTAACTGTCTTGCCTCATCCACAGGCGTAATTACCACACTTTCAAGAAATTTAGTAGATTTTTTTAATTTTATAGTGAGCTCATTAAGGTTTTTGGTAGATGATAAGCGAATAAAAGCACTCTCAAAGCCAATAGACGAAATTTTTAATGTGCCATTGGCATATTTATTTGGCAGTGCTAATTTAAAATCGCCAAACTCATTGGTTATTGTGCCAACGCTGGTATTATTAATAACAATATGCGCATAGGGTATGGGCTCTAAGGTTTTTTGGTTTATTACTTTACCGTTAATTTTAATTGTAGGCTGGGTTGCCTGAGCACTTAAAAGCAAAGGAAAAAGAATTAATAAGTTTGTTAAAAAATATTTCATTATAGGGTTTTGGCAACTTGTTGACCAAAACAATAATTAAGCCAATAGTACTAAATTCTATAATATAAAAAAGGTGTTTTATTAATAGCAGACAACAGGTTTGTTAAATTGGCATGTGAGGACACAAGCCAAGGAGTGGTTCTTTGAGTCCTTCTGTCTTGGTGGTTATGTTTTTTCGGCTGAATGAGTTACGATGGAATTATTCATGAATAATGCAGGTTAGGTGCAACGAAGATTAAGAGGGAATTAAATGTGCTTAATTAAACGAATAATATTGCCATTATTACTCGGAATAAAATCTATTTTATCCATTATTTTATGAACCAACATTAAGCCAACCCCTCCTTTTTTCTTTGCTTTAATTATTTCGTCTAATTCTGGCATTTTATGCTTGCTCAAATCATAACCCCGCCCAGTATCTATTACCTCAAAAACAATATTATTGGTTTTTAAATCAACAAATACATCTAGTTTTTTATGGCCATCGCAGGCAGCTGAGTGTATAATTACATTGGCACAAACCTCATCTACTGCAAGAATTAACGCATTTACCTCAATTTCAGAAAGAGGTGTTTCCGCTAAGGAAGAGGCAATAAATTCTCTCACTTCCGCCAAATTTTTTCTATTGCAATATATTTGAATGCTAGTTTTCATTTACAAATACAAGGGCCTCTTCTTTGGTTTCTACTAAGGTCATAAGCTGATCTAGGCCAAGCATCTCAAATACATTTCTTACTTTTTTGCTTAACCCAAAAAGCACAAATTTTTGATTCGTTCCTTTAAATTCTTCGATGTACGACATAAAAACACCAAGCCCTGCCGAAGAAATGTAGTGCAACTCGCTACAATCTACTACTACATTATACTCTTTTTTTGTAAGTTGGTTGTTAAGGCTTTCATCTAAATAAATAGAGGAGCTTGCATCTACATCACCATTAATTACAATAAGTGCTACATTATCTTTAATATACGTTTCTATATCTACCATTTTATTTAAATTTTACAACTACCAGTGAGTAATCGTCCTCTAGTAATTCGTTATCGCAAAAAGCATACACTGCTTCTATTATTTTTTCTTGAATGATGCTGTCATCTTTAGTACTATGTTCTTCAACCAACCGAAGCAGCCTGTCGTAACCAAACTCTTCTTGGTGTTTATTTTGGGCTTCTGTTATGCCATCTGTGTATAATACCAGCACATCTCCAGGTTGGTATGTAATAGATGTTTGCTGAACATGCTCTTTAAAGTTAGCACTACGGATAATGCCAAGCCCCAACCCTTTGTTTTTAAAATAAGAAGCTGTTTTTTCTGAAGCCGAATAATAGATGGAAGGCACATGACCCGCTCGAGCAAACACAATGGTTTTAAAAGTAGTATCTATTACAAAATACGAAATAGTTACAAAAGAGGTTTTATCGAGCCCCAAGCTAATGGCAAGGTTCGATCTTTCCACAAACTCTGTAGGCGAAACATCCATTTGGCTTAAGGCCAAAAATACCCCTTTCATTTGTGCCATATGAAAGGCCGCAGAAGTTCCCTTGCCACTTACATCGGCTATTATTAACGCTGTTTTTGACTCACTAATTTTATAGCTGTCATAATAATCTCCACCCACTTCATCCGCTGCCATCGTAAAGGAGCTAATGTTAAAGTGGTTATTAGATGCTAGCGCAACAGGCAATAATTTAGCCTGAACCTGCTTGGCAATTTTCAATTCCTCTTTATACCGTTCGGTTGCAATGGCTTCGTTTAACATTCTAAAGTTGGCGATTGAAATACCTGCCTGGTTTGTAAACGTTTCTATTATCTCCAACAATTCTTTACTAAACCCATCGCGTACATCTTTTAATAGATAAAGCATGCCTTCTTGTACATCGTTTACCCAAATTGGAAAGTAGGCTACCGATCGATATTCTTCCACTCGAACTTTACCATATACGCCTGTCTTTTTATTTTCGTTCGATTGAATTTTTTGCCTAAAACTTAAGCCGGCTGCAGAAAAATCTGATTTTACAGAATGCACTTTATCTGCCGAAATCTTATCTAAAAATAATTTATCTGTTGATTTTACTTCTATCCATGCTGCCGTTGCTTCTACGGTTCTAACGGCACTTTCGAGTAAAATCTCCAGTACTTGCTCTTCATTTTTTTCGGTTTGAATAGATTGGCTTATTCGTTGAAAATTAACCACCTCTTTTAGTTTTTGTTCAAAAACCGAAGTGGTAGGCAGGTTAAACACAATAACAAGTAATGAAAAAATGGCGTATGACGATGTAAACACAAAGGCAGACCTTATAAACATACTATTGGAGAGGATTGATAAGAATTCGTACGAATTACGGTACGAGGCCAAGTTCATATAAAAATAGATAAGGTATAAAAGTGTTAATAAGAGCAGTAAAATGCTTTTCCATTTTTGCTTAAAGCTTAAAAAAGCCACCCATTTCATATTAACCGAAACGATTAAGCCCATGGCTACTACTATAATTTGAAAATACTCTTTGCCTGGTATGTAGGCAAAATCAAGCAAAATGCTTCCGAAGAGGATGTACTCAAAAATGCTCCACGAGACTAATAACCTTTTGTTTTTTTGATAAAGGATGAGCCTTTTCCATACCACAAAAGTGGCTATTAAAAAGGCGGTTAATAACCCAAGGTTTATTAAAAACAAAAAATCGACCACCAGCACATTTTTTATAAGTTGTGTACCCCCAAAAACTAAGTCTAGCGACCTAATACCTAGAGATACTACGGTGGTTAGCATACCAGTTACAAATATTCTCCACAAAAGCTCAATTAAATTGAGCCTGTCGGCTACTGCTACCCTTGCTTTATAAAAGGTAAAAAGAGCAATTACATAAATTAAAAAAAGAAAGTTGGGTAGCCTGTCGTGAAAACCTGAGTCTATATTGTTTCCAGCACTAAACTGATTGGTTATATCTACTACCGACAAGGACAGCCAAGCCATAATAGATATTCCTAGTGCAATTTGGGCTATTAGTTTTTTAGACAAACGTTAATTGGTTAGTTGCAGGAGCTCCCCACAAAAATCATCCCAAATGTACTAAAAACCTCTTATATAACTAAGGTTCTAGATAAACGCCATTTTAAAGTTCAAGGCACTTCAAGGTCGGCCGATCGTCTCAGGCCAAAAAAATGACACCGATCTGACTACCGTCCGATCTAACCTGATTTTTGACAGAGATCTTACCTACTATAATTAGGTGCTTCTCTCGTTATACTAATATCATGCGGATGGCTTTCGAGCATACCTGCATTGGTAATTTTTACAAATTTAGAATTCTTAAGCTCTTCTAAATCAGGTGAGCCACAATACCCCATGCCAGCTTTAAGCCCACCCACTAGTTGAAAAATTACTTCGGAAGCAGTTCCTTTATAAGGCACTCTGCCTACGATTCCCTCAGGCACAAGCTTTTTCACATCTTCTTCTACATCTTGAAAATAGCGATCTTTAGAGCCATCTTCCATGGCTTCAATCGAGCCCATTCCTCTGTACGATTTATACTTTCTTCCTTCAAAGATGATTACCTCTCCTGGAGCCTCTTCTGTGCCAGCCAACATAGAGCCTACCATTACCGAACTAGCCCCACCAGCCAAAGCTTTTACCACATCGCCCGAAAAACGAATGCCACCATCGGCAATCACCGGTACGTTTCTTCCTTTAAGGGCATTAGCCGCTTCGATAACAGCCGAAAGTTGAGGCATACCCACACCTGCCACTACGCGAGTAGTACAAATGCTGCCAGGGCCAACGCCTACTTTAACGGCATCGGCACCCGCATCAGCCAAAGCTACAGCCGCTTCTGCAGTAGCAATATTGCCTACAATTACATCAATGGATGGAAATACCTTCTTTACTTGTTTGCAGGCTTCAATTACGCCTTTGGAGTGGCCGTGGGCAGTATCGATACTTACCACATCCACTCCCGCTTCCACTAATTTTTTAACACGGGCCATTAAATCGGGGGTAACACCTACTGCGGCTCCTGTTCTTAACCTCCCAAATTCATCTTTGCACGCATTTGGTCTGTCTTGTTTCTTTAAAATATCTTTATAAGTAACCAACCCTGTTAAAACACCTTTTTCGTTTATTATGGGCAGTTTTTCTATTTTATGCTGCATGAGCACTTTTTCTGCTGCGGCCAATTCAACGCCTTCTTTAACGGTAATAATATTTTCTTTGGTCATTACAGCTCCCACTTCCTGCTTCATATCGGTTAAAAATCGAAGGTCTCGGTTGGTAATTATTCCAATTAAAACACCTTCCTTATCTATAATAGGAATGCCTCCAATTTTATTTTCGCGCATTATTTTATTGGCTTCGCCAATAGTGGCCTCTTTAGGTAGTGTTATGGGGTCTAGGATCATTCCGCTTTGCGAGCGTTTTACTTTTCGTACTTGGGCTGCCTGCGCCTCCATCGTCATATTTTTATGAATAAAAGCAATGCCCCCTTCGAGCGCCATCGAAATAGCCATTTCGGCTTCAGAAACAGTATCCATTGCCGCAGAAGCAAAAGGAACATTTAAGGTGATATTTTTACTAAGCTGTGTTTTTGTAGAAACTTCTCTTGGCAAAATTTCGGAGTAGCGAGGTAATAAGAGCACGTCATCGTACGTGAGTGCTTCAAAAAGGAATTTTGTGGAGTCGAGTGACATAGGCAAATAAGGACATTTATTTGCCGCACAAAACTAATGGCTTTTGCCATACTTATCGTATTAAAATTTATAAATATTAAAACTAATTGGTGATGGAAAAAGTTACAAACGCAAGGAATTGCCTCTTATTATGTCAATTAATTTTACCTTTCACAGAAACAGGCTAAAGAGTGAATCTTAGGGTTTCAAAACCGAAAAAACAATGGATCTTAAATTTAAGGATTTTACCCAAAGTTTGCAAAAGGACGCATCATCGACCTCTCTAAATCGGCTGCAAAAAAATTAGATTTTATTAATCAAGGAATTACAAAAGTGACCATTAAAGTGCTAGGCTAAAGGCCATAAGTAGGGGATTAATCACATTTTAATCAGTGTTTTTTAACATTTTAATGAATTCTGTTTTTTTCCTACGTAGTATTTGCATAAATTGTGCTTTATTTTTTAATATTTGCGAACACAATAACAAAAACCTAGAAAAATAAGAAATGGACGAGTACAATCAACCTTACCTTGACTTCCTTGAAATATGGAACGTTTGGATTACAAGGGCATCAATCGTAATTATAGTAGTAGGCATATCAATATCCCTTTATTATTTCTTTAAAAGAGCAACCACCAGCGACCCAAAAGAAAAACATGATTATATAAATGATAATGAAATTAATATGTTTTGGCAGAGCATGTTGATAGTTACCATTGGTATTGGGCTATGGCTAAACGTTTCTTTTCCTGAAACCGTAAAAGAGGCAATGATTTACTTGTTTGTAAGGCTATTTGTAACAGCTAGTTTTACAACCATTTTTGCCCTTATCTTTAATAGCTTAATTAAGGTGTATTATCCTTTCCTTGTTGAAAAGAGACTAAACAAACTTCGTCATAAGCCAAGGGTAAACCCTGAGAATGGCAATAAAATGAAATTGGTTAGTGAGGATGAGGAGGATGAATACCTTACTAATGAGCAAATAGAAGAAGAAGCCATGCATGCAGTAGATTATGATGTGTGGTTAGATGAAGAAACAGGCTACAAAAAAATTGAGAAATACGATGGTTCTTCACTTGCGGTTGAGTGCCCATCTTGTGGATACAGAACACTAAGGGTTGAGAATGAAGAGATTATAAGAACGGCAACTGTTGAACAAGAAGGAGAGTTATTAAATTATTACAAATGCTCTTACTGCGGTCATAGAGAACGAAGAACTGTGATTACCAATAAATTGAGAGAGGCTCCTAAAGTATAATTTTAAAATCATACAATAAAAAAAGCCCTCAAATGAGGGCTTTTTTTATTGTTATAAAATAGCTTTCAAAACTAATCTTCCAGCTTCTACGGTTTCAATTTCTTGAATAGTTAGCATAAGCTTTCCTTTAAATTCTTTCATTTGGCATTTTTTAGGATGCTGCTGTACAAAGGCTAGTACCTTGCCAAAAACAGGTCCAGTATAATAAGCTTCTTTTTCTTGAGGTACAAAATAGCCTTTTAATTTTCCGTTTTTAAGCACCACTTTTTCAAACCCCAGCTTTTCGGCTAGCCAACGTAGCTTAACAGAGGTAAGTAATTCTTTAACAGGCTGCGGCATAAGCCCAAACCGATCCACTACTTCTTTCTCAAACTTATCGAGTGCTTCTTGGTCTTTGGTGCTATCCAGTTGCGTATATAAGCTTAAGCGTTCCGTAATGTTTTTAACGTAATCTTCAGGAATTAATAATTCTAAATCGGATTCGATTACACAATCTTCCACTAGTTCTCTCACGGTTTCGGTTAGTTCTTTTTCAAACAACTCCTTAAACTCAGTCTCTTTTAAATCCTGAATGGCTTCATCCAAAATTTTATGGTACATATCAAATCCTAAATCGGAGATAAATCCGCTCTGTTCAGAACCCAGCAAGTTTCCGGCTCCACGAATATCTAAATCGCGCATAGCCACTTTAAATCCATCTCCTAATTCATTAAACTCCTCCAGTGTGCTTAATCTTTTGCGGGCATCGGTAGAAAGCCCAATAGTTGGTGGAGACAATAAATAGCAAAATGCTTTTTTATTACTTCGGCCAACCCTGCCTCGCATTTGGTGCAAATCGGATAAGCCAAACATGTGGGCGTGATTAATAATGATGGTGTTTGCATTGGGGATATCGAGCCCCGACTCAATAATATTAGTGGAAACCAGCACATCGTACTCGCCCTCGATAAAGCGCATCATATGCTTTTCGAGCTTATGCCCTTCCATTTGGCCATGCGCCACTCCAATGCGGGCATCAGGTACTAATTTTAGTATTATATTACCGATGGCTTCAATATCTTTAATACGATTATGCACAAAAAACACTTGGCCTCCTCTTCGCAATTCAAACGAAATAGCATCACGTATAAATACCTCATTAAACGCATGAATTTCGGTGGTTACAGGTTGCCTGTTTGGGGGAGGAGTAGCAATTATACTTAAATCTCGGGCTCCCATTAAAGAGAAGTGGAGTGTACGAGGAATGGGTGTTGCGGTAAGGGTTAGTGAATCCACATTTATCCGTAGCTCTTTTAACTTCTCCTTCACTTTTACACCAAACTTTTGCTCTTCATCAATTACCATTAAGCCAAGGTCTTTAAACTTTACATCCTTGTTTACAATGCGATGCGTGCCAATTAAAATATCGGTTTCGCCTGAAGCCACACGAGCCAACGTTTTTTTGATGCTTGCAGGAGATTTAAATCGGTTAACGTATTCAATATTAACAGGCAAATTAGCCATTCGCTCGCTAAAGGTGCGGTAATGCTGCATAGCCAAAATAGTAGTTGGCACCAGAATGGCTGCTTGCTTACTATCTGCTACCGCCTTAAAGGCAGCCCGAATAGCTACTTCGGTTTTGCCAAAACCAACATCTCCACATACCAACCTGTCCATTGGGTGGGTAAGTTCCATATCATTTTTTACATCTTGGGTGGCTTTGGCCTGGTCGGGTGTATCTTCGTATAAAAACGAAGACTCCAACTCTGCTTGCATAAAGGTATCGGCAGAAAAAGCAAAACCGGGTACTTTTTTGCGCTTGGCGTAAAGCTTAATCAAATCTCGGGCAATATCGGCTACTTGCTTGCGTGCTTTCTTTTTCTTGGTTTCCCATTCGGGTGAGCCTAACTTATTCATAGAAGGAGGAGTGCCCTCTTGCCCACTGTATTTCGATATTTTATGAATGGAGTGAATGCTGACGTACAAAATGTCATCATCCTTATAAATTAGGCGAACGGCCTCTTGCATTCGGGTGCCTGCTTGCACTTTTTTTAGTCCGGCAAACCGACCAATGCCATAGTCGATGTGGGTAACATAATCACCCGGGTTAAGCGTTCGTAGTTCTTTAAGTGTTAATGCCTTCGATTTTGAATAATTATCTTTGACTTTATACTTATGAAATCGCTCAAATATTTGATGATCGGTATAGCAGGCAATTTGTAGTATTGGATCCACAAACCCAGCTCTTAGCCCGATGGCTAAAGGATGAAACGTTAAATTAGGTTGTCCTTCTTCAAAAATAGTTTGCAAATGATCGTGTTGCTTGGGCGATTCGGCTGCGATTATATTGGTTAAACCTGTATGCTCATTTTTAGCTAAGGTATCTGCCAATAAAACAAAGTCTTTATTAAAAGACTGCTGTGGCTTTGCCTCAAACTCAATTTCTTGGGCACTTACTTTGCTAAACCGATTGCCAAACTCAATAATTGGGAAGTTTTGAATGCTCTTTTTTAATGTGCCTGCGGATTCGAACAAATCGGAAGGTGCTAAAACCACTTTGGTTTGCCCCGCTACTTCTAAAACCTGATCGAAGTTCTCTGTGGCTTTCTCAAAATATGTATCAACTACATCGTAAGTTAAGGCCATATCTTTAAACCATAATTTTGTGTTTTTGGGTACAAAATCAAAAAAGGATTGGCGTTGCTCTAGTACTAGCTTAGTTTGCACATTGGGTATAATGTTAATCGACTTTAAATTGTTTTCGGATAATTGTGTGGCAGGGTCAAAGGTTCTTATACTTTCAATTTCGTTGCCAAAAAACTCAAGCCTATAAGGTAAATCGTGGGCATAGGAGTACACATCTACAATGCCTCCACGAATAGAGAATTGACCAGCCTCATACACAAAATCTGATTTATCAAAATCATACGTAACCAAAAGTTCCTCCAAAAACGCTACATCTACTTGGTCGCCTACCTTGGCTGTAAATGTATTTTCGCGTAATGCTTTTTTATTAATTACACGTTCGGTTAGTGCTTCGGGATAAGTAACAATAAGCTCCCCACTAGCCGCTTTATTATTGATTCGATTTAGTATTTCTGCCCTTTGCAAAATATTCGCATTCTCGGTTTCATCAAATTGATAAGGGCGTTTATAAGAAGTTGGAAAAAACAATACTTCCTTGCTTTGCAAAAGGTTTTGAAGGTCGTTAAAAAAGTAGGCTGCCTCCTCTTTATCGTGCAATACAAATAAATAATTCTGATGATTTAGCCCATAAACAGCAGCAGCCACCACGGCATCTAAACTGCCCACCAAGCCTTTTAGTTTTAATCGAAAGGTATGGTTTGGCTTCATTGCCTCAGCCGCACCTAATACGAGGCTGTTGTTTTTGTAAAGGGTAAGAAAATCGGTAATTTTCATCTGCAAATTTAAAGTTGCAAATGTAAGTAAAACAGGAACTAATATTTTATGCTTCTGGGAGCAAGAATCCTTATTGTCCACCATAATTTCTTTTTTTGCGCAGAAGATTCTTCTTTCCTCGGAATAGGAAGGAAAAAATATGTATGGTTCTATCATCATGAATTAGATTTGTGGGTATAACCTAATAATCTTATGCAAAAAGTGATGTTGTTTTTAGTAGTTCTGGGTTTAGCAAGCTTTAGTTCGGAAACCCTTGTTAAGGTAAAGTTGAATAAGGATGTTACCATATACATTCCTGAAAATTTTACACCAATGACCAAAGAGGATATGGGAATTAGGTATCAATCGTACCGCGTGCCATTAGCCCTCTATACCGACCCAAGCCGGTTGGTAGATTTTGGTGTAAACCGCTCGTTTACGCAGTGGCAAGAAAAAGACCTGGCAATGATGGGCGAGTTTTACGAAGCCAGTTTGCTAGAACTTTATGATAAAGTTAACTTTATTGATAAAGGATTAAAAGAAGTGAACGGGCATCAATTTGTATATTTCGAGTTTAACTCATTAATCTATCCTGATAATAATTACCAAGACACTGTTAGGAAATATACTTATTTAATGTATGGATTATCGGGTGGAACCACCTACCTGTTTAACTTTAGCTGTGATAAGCCGTTGCAAGAAAAATGGCAGGCCACGGCTCAACAAATAATGGGGAAAATTAAACTCAAAAACTAGGGTGGATTATAAATTTGGTTCGGATGAGTATTTTATGAATGAAGCCTTTAAGCAGGCTGAGATAGCTTTTGAACAAAATGAAGTGCCTGTAGGAGCTATTATTGTAAGTAATACTAAAATTATTGCCCGAGCGCATAACCAAACCGAAACCCTTACTGACTCTACAGCCCATGCAGAAATACTAGCCCTCACTTCTGCTTTTGATTATTTTGGTGCTAAATACTTGCCTGATTGCACTTTATATGTAACATTAGAACCTTGTACTATGTGTGCGGGAGCTTTGTATTGGTCGCAAATTGGCAAGGTTGTGATGGGGGCAAGTGATGAGAAGCGAGGGTACTTAAGACTTGTAAGCAAAGATGAGTTGGTGCTTCATCCTAAAACTAAGTTGCTGGAAGGGGTTTTGAAAGAGAGGTGTGGGAGCTTAATAACCCAATTTTTTAAAAAACTCCGGTAATTGGGTTTGGTTTTACGCTGGCTTTTACTCCTCAAGTTGATCTAAAACCCAATTTATCCAACTTAAAATTGCCGAAGATTTTCTTTTATACGTTGATTCAGATGTTACATTATATAACCTAAGCGATTGAGTAGAGATGAGAAGTGCTATCGCTTTAGTGAACCGCTCAACCTAGGTATTAGCAAACTAGACTGAGTAGTTACAAAATCAGTAAATTTGGCGCATTCTGTTTTGCCATACTAAAAAATAACAAGTTGTAATCTATGAATCCCATCAATAAATATATTCTTCTCCTATTTAGTTTTTTATTTTTTGCAGGAAATGTGCAATGCCAAAACATTGCTATAGATAGTTTACAAAATGAGCTGTCAAGGCATGTACTAAAGGACACGACAAGAGTAAATCTATTAAATGCACTGGCTTTTTCTTATTTCAGTAAAGACATGGCTAAAACTCTTGAATATTTGGAAGAAGCGGATGCGATAGCAGAAGTTCTCCAGTTTAAAAAGGGGGAAGCCAGAAGCATCTACATAAGAGGTATAACTGAGGCAATACAAGCGAATTATGACCAAGCACTTGGTTACTATAATGAGGCGTTGCAATTGTATGAAAACATTGATTTCAAAAAGGGGATAGCCAACTGTTACAATGCCATGGGCATAACCCATAAAAATAAAGGGGAACTGAGAAAATCAGTCTCCTACTATAAAAAAGCTATCAGGATAGAAGATGAAATAGGAAGTAATAACCTATCTGCCAGTCTATTGAATTTGGGAACTTCATATGAGGTATTGGGGGATTTTGATAAAGCCATTTCCTATTTAAAAAAAGCACTTTCTATTGCTAAAGCTGACGAAAATGAACAACGGGTTGCTTATAGTTTAAATAATTTGGGTAATGTTTACCAGGGTCAGGGTAATTACCCTCTTGCCCTAGAGCACTATAATAAATCCTTATACATTAATGAAAAGCTTGGGGATAGTTTAGGTATTGCCAATAACCTGCTCAGTATGGGTGCGATTTATAAGATTCAAGAATACTATGATAAGGCAATGAGGTGCTATGAAAAGTCTTTAGAAATCTACAAGCGGATTGATAGCAAAAACGGAATTTCCTTAATATTGAATGGTATAGGAACGATACATGAGGAAAAAGGAGATTACAGTAGTGCTCTCGACAATTATGTTGACGCATTAAGTATAAGTAAACAAATTGGTGCAAAAAGTAGTATTCCATATATTCTAAATAATATTGGTGAGGTTTATTTGGCACTTAAAGATTATAGAACTGCAAATCACTACTTCACGGAGTCGAAGAAAAACGGTTTAGAAATTGAAAGCAAGCAAGCATTATGCGGAGCTTATATTGGACTGGCAAGAACATATACGAACCAAAAAGAGTATAATAGTGCTCTAAGTAATGCGCTAAAAGCAAAGAAAATTTCCAAAAAACACGGTTTTTTGGATTATCAAAAAGAAGCTTCGGAAATTCTTTCCAAGATTTATAAAGCGACAGGCAACTACAAGGATGCACTCGAAAGCCACCAGCAATTCAAAATATTGAACGATAGTCTTTTTAATAAAGAGAATGTAGAAAAGATAACGCAATTAGAATACGAATATAAATACAAACAAGCATTATACTCTGCAAGTATTAGAGAATTAAAATTGACTAAAACAGTAATAGCCACAAATAAAAATTTAGAACAATCACAAAAAAACTTACTTTTAGGTGTAATTGCTTTTTTAATGTTAGCATTAGTTTTAGGAGTAATTATTTTCTTCTTAAAGTTAAGAAACGAAAAATCGAAAACTCAAAATATAGTAATAGAGCAAAAGTTATTACGCTCGCAAATGACGCCACATTTTATATTTAATTCACTTTCTGTATTACAAGGCATGATTTTGAATAAAGAAGATAAAAAGTCGGTTTCTTATTTATCAAAATTTTCAAAATTACTCCGCATCACGTTGGAAAATTCCAGAGACAAAACGGTTTTACTCTCTCAAGAATTAATGGCTATAGAAAACTATCTAACACTTCAAAATTTAGAAAATGAATCGTATCAATATACTGTTCTAGTTGATGATGCGATAGATAGGTCTTTAGTTAAAATTCCGCCAATGCTTATCCAGCCATTTGTTGAGAATGCCATAGAGCATGCTTTTGTAAATCAAAAAGAAAATAGAAAAATTGATATTCACCTTAACTATTTAAACAAAGAATTAATTTGTACCATTACTGATAACGGAATTGGGATTGACTCTCAAAAAGAGAATAAAAAACCAAATAAAAAATCATTATCAACAACGATAACTTCTGAACGGTTAAAAATATTATCTAAGGATTTTAATATGAAAGGTTCGATTATTATTGAAGATAGAAAAAAACATAATGAGCAAGGAACAGTGGTTACTCTAGTAATTCCTTACAAAATACAAGTAGCGTAATGAAAGCATTAATAGTAGAAGATAAAGCATATATTAGAAAAGGCTTGCTTAATTTATTGCAATTAATAGATGTTGATGTAGAAGTAATAGGCGAATGCGAATCTGTAAAAGACGCTGTTGTTGTTGCAAATGCTTGTAAACCAGAACTGGTATTTTTAGATATTAATCTTTTAGATGGTACTGCTTTCGATTTTTTAGAGCAAACA
This sequence comes from Cyclobacteriaceae bacterium, assembly GCA_026989535.1. Taxonomy (GTDB): domain Bacteria; phylum Bacteroidota; class Bacteroidia; order Cytophagales; family Cyclobacteriaceae; genus JAKISE01. The sequence continues at coordinate 12,635 of JALSJD010000186.1, read as the reverse complement.
GAAAGCTTAACCTTTAAAGTTATATTTATTACTGCTTATGAAGAATATGCGTTACAAGCCTTAAAAACTGGTGCAGTAGATTATCTTTTAAAACCTGTAGATATAGCCGAACTTCAAATAGCACTACAAAAGGTAGAAAAGTTACCTATTGCCGAACAGAAACAACAAATAAAAACCGTAAAAGAGGTGTGGAACAATGAAGGCACTAAACTAATATTATCTCTACACGATAGTTTTCAAGTTATCGACCTAAACGAACTACTGTTTTGTGAAACGGACAAAGGCTATACTACTTTTTATTGTAGCGATGGTAAAAAGTATATGGTTTCAAAAACGTTAAAGGAGTTTGAAGAGCAACTTTCTAAAGCTAATTTCACACGTCCACATCAATCGTTTATGGTCAACTTAAAATTTATAGATAAATACGACAAGTCTGGTGTTATTCATTTAAAAAACGGAAAGAAGATCCCTGTATCCTTTCGAAAAAAAGAATCTTTTTTAACTACATTTCTACATTGGAATAACAACTAAATTTCAATTCTCAATAAAGGGCACCTCTATTGAATTTTTTTCTTTTTACGGATATTTAATCAAGTATCACGTTTATTTATTCTTGCCCAGCAGAAATAGATTCTCTATTTTCTTACCCACTATTACCATATACTTTTATCATTTCAAAATGAATAAACTTATAAGTATATGGAAAATATTAAATCAAAATTAGGTCAAGGAGGAATCTTACTTGCTGCAATGGGCGTCATGTCTATTGTACTCTCTATTTTTAATTACAACATCAGATTACTTGCTTGGGTAGATCTGTGGGGCAATACCATGGGATGGGTCATTCGAATCCTTTTAATACTCGGAGGGGGGGCTTTATATTTCTTTTTTGGAAGTTATGATGACGAAGAATAAATAGTGCCTCTTTTTTTTAGAGACCCTAAACAGGATAAACTAAAGCCAATAAAAACAAAACAAATGAAAACATTAAAACTTATAGCAATAGTAGCAATGACAACTCTAATGTCTTGCGGAGGGTCAACCAATAAGCAATCAGCTGATGCTGATGGTTTTGGAGCTATAGAAAAGGAAATAAAAAATAAATTCGGTGATAATGCATACTATACAGATTTGGCAATTACCTATAATAAATCTATAGGGAATATAATTACTGTAACGGTTACTGATAACCCCGAATCTTTAAAGATGGGACAATGGGATCAAACACAAAATGCTTGGAAACAAAACTCAGAGATATCTCTTGAAGTGCCTCAAGGTAGCAAAGCAGCAGATTTTATGTTTCAACTAAATGAAAAGATTAACCTCTCAAAATTGGGAGGGTTAGTTGAAAAATCTAGCCTACAATTATCAAGCGAAAAAAACATTGAAAACCCAGCGTTATATATGGCATTTGTGAAATTTCCTAAAAACGGAGATATAGCTAAAGCTGAATATACTGTTATGCTTAAACCAGAAAACGGAGGAACCACTTTTAGTTTTTATTATAAGTTAGATGGAGAACTTATAACAATGGACTATTAAAAATAACTAAGAATTAACTTTTAAATTTATAAACACAGCATTATGAAAAACCCATTAAAATTAACCACCTTATTAGCACTCGTTTTATTAGTATCTACCTTTGGATGTAAAAAAGATGATGAAATCAACGCAAAAAAACAGATAAACGTTGAAGATTTAACGATTGATTTAGATGAAAACCCAACCGATGGGCAAACTATTGGTACCGTACAGACTGATGGAAGTGGGGATTTAAGTTTTAGCATCACCTCTCAAACACCCGCAGGTGCGCTAAGCATAAACCCAAGCACAGGAGAATTAACGGTTGCCAATGCCACTTTATTTGACTTTGAAACAAATCCGGTAATTGCGGCTACTATTTCGGTTGTCGATGGTGTAAATACAGCAACAGTGACTATCAACCTTAATGATGTAGCTGAAATAGGTGTTGAGGATTTAACCATTGATTTTGATGAAAACCCAACCAATGGGCAAGCTGTTGGTACTGTACAGGCTAACGGAAGCGGAGATTTTAGCATCACCTCTCAAACACCCGCAGGTGCGCTAAGCATAAACCCAAGCACAGGAGAATTAACAGTTGCTGATAGTATTTTATTTGACTTTGAAACAAATCCAGTAATTACGGCTACTATTTCAGTTGTTGATGGTATAAACACAGCAACAGTTACTATTAACCTTAATAACGTGCCAGAAATAAGCGATTTAACTGTTGATTTTGATGAAAATCCAACTAATGGACAAGCTGTTGGTACTGTACCGAATGATGGAGGCGGAGCTTTAAGCATTGCATCTCAAACACCCGCAGGAGCGCTAAATATAGACCCAAGTACAGGAGAATTGACTGTTGCCGATGCCACTTTATTTGACTTTGAAACAAATCCAGTAATTACGGCAACTATTTCAATTATTGGTGGTGTAAGCACAGCAACAGTAACAATTGATTTAAATAATATAAATGAGATTGGAGATTTTAACTATGGAGGTGTTATTTTTTGGGTAAACGCAACAAATGATGGAGGTTATGTAGTCTCGATAAGTGACCAAAGTGCTGGACTACAATGGTACAATGGCACATTTACAGTTACAGGTGCTACAGGAACAGCTATTGGCACAGGACAAGTAAACTCCACTGCTATTGTAAACAATCAAGGAGCAGGAACTTATGCAGCGCAATTGTGTAATGATTTATCTTTGAGTGGGTATTCAGATTGGTTTCTACCTAGCAAAGATGAGATGAATGAAGTATATGTAAATAGGGTTGTTATTAATGCTACCATAGTAGAAATTGGAGGGATTATTCTCTCCAATTCTTACTGGACTTCTACTGAATGGAATTTAAATCTCGGATGGTTTCAAAGCTTTTCAAATGGTTTTCAAGGCGGTACTAGCAAGACCAGTACTATTAAAGTTCGTGCTATAAGAGCTTTTTAAATTAAAACTAAAAAGAAGCAGACCGCCTTTTATGAACAAAAGGTGGTTTGTTTACTTTTTAAAACAACACAATTAAATACATGGAAAAAACAATCACAATTAAAAACGAGTACAACTCTTTGGACACACTCCATGAGTATTTAAAAACAGCCTCTTCTTTTGAGTGTTCTAAAGACTATGATATTTGGGAACAAAGAACAGATGCTAATGGACAAATGGAACAATGTATTGTGCTTAAAAAAAGTGGAATGCACGCAGTTAAATTGTTCTTTACAGAAGAAAACACAGTAAGAGTAAACTATATTATTCCTAACAAAATAATGAATGCTTATTTTGGAAAGAGTGTAAAAGCATATAGAAATATACTAGAAATTATTGCTGGAGGAATAAAAAGAATTTTACTTGCTCCTGCTCAGGAAAAAGCATTTGAAGAACTAGAACAAGTGGTTAGAAAAGCGGCTGTATAAGTACGTTTTTATAGTTGAAACATTAGAGACAGAAGAAGACCGTAAGAAAAAAAGATGGAAAGACGCTTATAATCAGTTCATTGCAGAGGATTCGTTTAGCAGTTAATACCCGTCTCAGTGTAAACTAAATATGAATACCATTAAATCACTACCTTTTTTAGCTGTTTTTATCCTTTTCTCTTGTAAAAAAGAAGACAAGGATACAACGTTTAAAATTTATCATTTAAAACCTAATAGGGTATATGAATCAACGGATACCGTAGGGGTGTATGGTTGGTTTTCTAAACGAAGGAGTGATTTTTTTGTGGTAAAAAATTATGATATAAATAACGAACAACACAAAATAAAAATAGATAGCTTTATTGTTAATTATATTAGTAAAGACAGTTTTTTAATAGCCAACAAAAATGTGAATTGGCATTTGACTTTTTTTAAATACGGAGATGGAATTGATGAACATACTACAAATCAAAACGATACAGATTATACCATTCATAATTTATTTTCTTACAAAAAAGAGATAGGGAGCGTTTATTTTGATACCAGAACAGGATATTCAGTCTCTAATTATAATGTTACCCCTGAAAAACTCAATCAAACCAAAAGAGAGATTATATCAAATTATTTTGCAACATTAAATTTGGATTTAGATGTAAGGGAGGCGTTTACAGACCACCTAACTGCCGTTTCTAAAAATCAAGACACCATAAAAGTGCTTGCAAAACTTATTAAGCAAAGAGGCGCAAATAAAGTTCAAACTTCAGATTATTTAGTGCTAAAAACACTTCAAGGGAAAGTAAGTAACGATACTATTAATGTGGCGTATTATAATTACAAAGCACCTGAAAAATTAGAGGGAAACACCATTTTAACATTATTGGAGTTTGACATAGTATTAGGAGTAAAAGATCATTACTATTTTCCAGCATATAATGGAACCCTTGGAAGTAAATCAATAAAACAAAAAGAATAGCGTCCTAACCTGAACTATTCATGAATAGTTCAGGCTAAACGTTTAAAAAAAACAGGGAAGAATTAAGTATCTCAGTTAGTTTTGAGCTGCATATTTCACGGAGTTGGCAACAAGCACAAAAGCAGCATGAAAAAAATACTGGTTTTTACAATTTCCTTATTAATACAAGTGTATTCATTTGGACAGTCAAAATTAATACAGTTATTAGATAAAGGTGACTCGATTGAAAATTTGATTCCTGATAAATGGAAAATGCTATCATCTGTAAATGGAGATTTAAATAAAGATGGAATAAGTGATATTGCCTTTGTTATAGAAAATACAGACTCAAAAAACATTGAACTCAATGAAAGTGGACTTGGCAGAGACACTATTAACCTGAATCCAAGAATTTTAGGAATATATTTTAGAAATCAAAAAGGAAAATTAATCAAAAAATTGCAATCTAATGAATTCATAATATTGCAAGATTCTCCAACAATGGATGAGCCATTTGATGGAGTGAAAATACTTGAAAATGGAGTGTTAAAAATTGATTTCAAATTTTGGTATAGTGCTGGTAGTTGGAGTATGTCATATCACACCTACAAATTTAGATTCCAAAATAATAAATTTGAACTGGTTGCCTATAAGGCTGAAGAAAGTCATAGAGGAACTAACGAGAGTACAGATTATAATATCAATTTTTTAACGGGTAAGATGGGCATAATTAAAACAACATTTGACGAAAATAAAATTAGAAAATACGAAGAAGAAAATAAAGATTTTATACTGAAACAATTAAAATCAATACAATCTTTAAGGAAACCTTTTGAATGGGAGTTTAATGGGATTTATTTATAAAAAGAAAGATAATGAAATGGCAGAAAGACTATTGAAAGAAATAGAAAAAGTCAAGATGAGTTCATTGTCAACAATTCCGATAGCTATCTAAATGAAAAACACAAAGTAAATACAGAGTTAGCATTCATTAAAATGAAATACTATAAACTAATACTAATCTTACTTATTTTTAGTGGTTGTGATGTGTCAACGCTTTCAGATGAAGACACTAAAAACATAAGCAAATTAAAAGTAAATATCCTTATTCAAGATGGTACTAAAGATCAATCTTTAAATCTTATAAAAGTGAATTTAACCGATGGTGAAAAACAAATAATCAATGAAAAAATTAAAATTTTATTAAACGGAAAACCATTAGAATTATTTGTCAGAACTGGGAATTACTACGATAAGACATCTTATTATGCAACAGATGATTTATTACGAAGTGAATCGTACTATTTTGAAATAATTTTACCAGACAGTAGTAACTATCCTTTAGCATATATAAAACCGAATAAAATACCTACAGAATTTAACTTTCCGAAAAACATCTCTATAAATAAAGATTTCATTTTAAAATGGACAAAACTAAATACACCTTTTGAATTTGAATACATTAAAGGCGTAGAATATGAAAGAGAAACAGGACAAGCTGATAATGTTACAAGATCTGGATATGATGGAAAACGTATTGATACCTTAACCTCCAAAGTAGGTGAATATATTATTCCTAAATCATATTTTATAGTTTCTAAACAAAGAACAAAATGGTTAAGAGCAACTCTTTCCAGTAAAGAAGCAGGGCTAATAAATCCAAATTTATTTAAAAATAGTAGTATCACATATAATTATACAATAGAAAAAATAATAGATGTAAAAGAAGAATAAGAGTTACCTGCCAAACCCAAAGTTGGTACAGATAATAAATTTTATAAAAGTATAGGTCTAGCAAAACGACTATGACTTGTGTTTATCACGGAGTTGGTATTCATTTTAGAACGCACTCAAAAACTAAAAACCTGAATTTATAAATCGAGATCTAAATGAACCAAATTAACAGAAAAAGAGAATGAAAAAAACAATTCTTTGGACACTAAACATAAGTACAATAATAATCGGATCGTTTTTTGGAGTAATATGGTTCAATAGGCTTGGGTTGGAATACAACTCAGAAGGCAGGTATTTTGATCAAACGGCTTTAGTTGTATATCAAAAAGAAGGAGTATTGGTATATGGAATATTGACTTTGTTTTTTGCTATAATCGGAATAATAAGTTGGACTATTACAAGAAAATCTAAACAAACATATTTAAAGAGTAAACCTATTAAATGAAAATATTAAAGCAAATTTTGGTCTATTTAACTTGGACAGTAATAGCATTGTTGGTTGGTATTTGCTATGCGCGAATTATTTTAGGATCCAACGAAATAGCTGCGGAGGGTTGGGGGTATTTGGCCCATCTTTTCTATGTTCATGGCCTACTTTATATAGGTCTAATAGTCGGAGCTATAATCGCCCTTTTATTTATTCTTTTGGATGTTTTTTACCTAAAAAAGAAATTAAAAAACAACATAAAATCAACAAGTATTCGGTTTCTTTTTCTTCTCGTCATTACCATTGTAGTAGGAGTAATACATTATATATTAGAAAAAGTTGTTGATGTTATATAGAAAAAATACATTAAAAAGCATTAGAACAGACAAAATAAAAAAAGAATAATAAGGGATGAAACAATTAATTTATATATTGAGTTTTATGATGGTAAATTTTGTTTTTGGTCAAAATCTTGAACCTTTTTATGGAGAAACACTTCGTAGTAAAATAAAGATTATTGAAAACGATTTTATGATAAAAGGTGAAATTATGTATATCAAAATTAACGAAAATTATCTGGAAGTTTCTGTAGAGAGTGAAATTAAACAAGAATTTTGTGCAGAAATAGATTACCCAGAACCAACAAGATTAATGTATACAAAAACTAAAAACAGTTTAATTATTGACAATAGCGTACAGGAAAATAATAATAAATATCAACTTTTATCTCTAACGCTACGAAAAGAAAAAATGTTTGGAAAAGTAAGAGTAGAAAATAAAATTGAAGAATTTGAATTCAAGTAAAATAACAACAACAAGAAATCTAATAAAGAAACGCTACATCAAATGATAAAAAAACTGATTACACCAACTTCACTATTTTTGATTTTATTTCTTTTGGTATTGCAGTCTTGTCAAAATAAAGCAAAACAAACCATAGAAATAGAAAACGACTCAAAATCAGAGTTAATTGAATCAAATGCTATCCCAAATGAATTTAAAAGTTTAATAAGACCAAACGAAAAAATTAAACTCGGAAAAACCTATACCGATACCGTAAAATATATAAATTTTAATACTGAAACAGATGAGTGGTTCCTTCTTGTAGAGAAAAACAAAAACACTATTGCATTGATTTACAATAATGAATCAATGCCCAAGTTCGTTAAAGGAGACGAGATAGCAATCAATTGGAAAATGGATAGCATAAGATATGCAGGAGACGATGAGTTTTTAGATTTTACAGCGTTTTTAGTTTCAGTTAAAAAAATAAAATCGTTTGCACTGACGGATAAAAAAGTAAAGGTTTTATGGAGAGAAAACCAATATAATGAAGCTTTAGAAACCGAAGTCAACACGATTATTCTTAATGAAAATTATATTAAAAATATATCTGAACCAGAAAAAGCGGCCTTAGCTTATGTAGCAACTTTTATTGGAAATGAATGTGAATGGGACGGTAATGTAAATGATGATAGAAGCAATCTCAAATGTAAGATATTAACAAGTTTAAATTTAGGATATCAATGTTCTGATACACATAAATTCTTTTTGAGAATATGGTTTAAAAGGGATGCTAAATCACTTAAAAATTTAGAAATATGTAGGGGACGCCACAGTGGAGCCACAATACAAACAACATTCGATGAGATTTCAATAATTACAAATGCACAAGATCAAACAATCCTGATAAATTATAAAGTTAAAGGATTTAATATGCGAGAGGGTACTGTATGGAATTACACCAAAATTGACAAGTTCCAATATAATGCTGGCACTATAATTTTAATTGATTCAGAAAAGATAGAAAACGATAATTCATCAAATTCTATTGACAAAAAGAATAACTCTTTTGTAATAAGCTGTGGTTCGGGTTGTGCAATGACGTATTCAGAAAATAAGGTTGTTGCAAATGCTGAATCTTATAAAGTAACTTTTAAAGTTGAAATGTTTGTCAGCGAAGTTCTAAAAGAGGAATACTATGAAACATACATTTTTAATTGTGAGACTTCAAATGAAGAGCAGCAGATAACATTGCAAGATAATCCTGACTTTAACATAGAAAATCAACATCCTGATATTCAAGAGAAACTGACCATATTTGCCAATGAATTATGTGAGAAAACGGTAAAATGAATTGATTAGAATCGTATAAATGACATTTAGAAAATGGTATAATCAGTAGTAGATCAAGAGATATAGTAAAGTTACATTCCGAATTTATTATAAAGTAAAAGTTGGTAACAAATCATAAATAATAAGGGTTACCTACCAAACCCAAAGTTGGTACAGATAATGAATTTCGTAAAATATATAACGTAGTAGTTATACCAATTTAATTTCAAAAGGCGTGATAAATAAATTGGAATATATTTTTCTTTTTAAAGGCAAAAAATCTTTTCATAGCCGTAGTTATGGAAATATTATTTAACGAATAAAAAGGGAAATAGAAACGATTTATATTGCGTGTTTTGAAATTAAATTGGTATTATAACAAAAATGACTATGAGCTGTGTTTATTACGGAGTTGGCAAACATTTGAACAAAACGACCAGAATGAAAGTAAACCAAATATTAACAATGAAACTATTTCTACTTTTTCTGATATGTTTGACTAATTGTAATGCTGTTTATTCTCAAAAAACATTACACCCATTATCATTTAAAGCAAATCAAGGCAACTATAATGATTCTTACGGAGAATATTATTATCATATCGAAAAAGAAGAAAACAAATATAAATTAACAACTCAAAAAGGAGAGTATATTTTTCAAGAAGCATTTGATACCATTGTAAAAAATGCCCACTTCATTAAAACATTAAGAGATAACACTATATCTATTTACAGAATTGATAACCTAGAAAGGATAGAAATTCCCAATACAAAACAAGTATATTTTGCTAGAAATGGCCTAGAAGTATTAACTAATGAAGGTGCTCAATATTTTGATAATTCAATTACAAAAGTTGATAATTTCCCTAAACTAGACCTTTTCACTTGCGGAACAGTATATTCCAAGCGTTATAAATTAAAATATAACGAAAAAACAAAGATGCATAGTATTGAATTATCCGAAGGTCATTTCGGTGGAATGCGAAGTGAAACTGTTTTAGAATTTATTGGTCTTCCAGATAATATAGAAACTTTAACCTTTTTAAATGGAAAAAAATATATTTCTAAAAGTGTTAATAATACATATAACCCTTATCCAAATCTTATTAAAATTGTAAAAGAAGGGAAAAGTGGCATTTACTCATATCATCTTGATAAAGCAAGATTTCCTGTAAAAGAAAAAATCAAAGCAAAAGAAAAGTATGCCTACGATATTGATGCAGTAACTGGCAACACTATTTTTATACAAATACCAATACCAGTTGAGCCAATTTCATTTATTAAAAAAGGAAGTGTTAAACTTCAAGAAATATTATCTATAAACTACAATCAAATTCAACAAAACGAATATAATGGATTGATATATCTATACAAAAATAATCAAGTCGGTATTTATCCTAATCATATAAGTACAAATTTTATTTTATTTAAGAAAAAAACGACTTCATTCTATGAAATTATAAAAAATAATAAAAAAGGTTGGCTAGATATTAAAAACTTTGAAGAATATTACTTCTAGGGAGAAAACGTTTGCTAACAAAGAAGTATAAAAATAATAAGGGTTACCTACCAAACCCAAAGTTGGTACATATTAATAAATTGTATAAAGTATAGAACGTAGATTAATTATGACTAAAGTAATTATGAGTTACGTTTATCACGGAGTTGTAAATCATTAAAAAATGAAACCTATTAGACTAGTTTTGTTCTTAATCTCACTAAATATTCTTGCTTGTTCTGAATCTAACACAAAAGATTCTAACAAAGTCAATGATGATAGGAAAACCAAAATAAATCTTAAGTCGGACATTGTATTTCTTAATCAAAATATTGATTTCTCAAGTGTAGTTCTAACAATTGAGCGTGGAGCATTTCATTATGATAAATTTATACTGAAAGACACTTTAATAACCTTTTATCCATCCTCAGAAAGTTTGACTGGAGGAAATGACAACTACACCCAAATTTCTGAACAAATAATTAGTAAACAAACAAGAAATAAATTTGTGAGAAAAATTATTGAAGATGGCTTTTTTAAATTAAAGAATTCTTATTCAAGCAATAGAAGTTGCAATAGTAATTTAACTGTTACTTTTAAATTGAATGACCAATCAAGAAAAATAGTTTCTGAAGATTTTGAAACAGAATGCCCAGAACTTTTAATATATATAGAACAAGAAATAATTAGAATGCATAATAAAAATTTAAAACGGATTTCATTACCTGGTTAAAAACGATTTACAACTTAGGATGGCTATAGTTAATACGGTTTTTGGTGCTTAACCCAAAGTTAGTACAGATTAATAAAAAAAATATAACGTAGTAGTTATAACAAAACGACTATGAGTTGTGTTTGTCACGGAGTTGGCAGTAATTAAACCAAATTACAATGAAGAAGATAATTTATTTATGCCTTTTATTAGTAAACCCAATTGTAAATGAAGTAAATGCACAAGAAGACAAATCAGAACTTATAATTGAGGAAACTTGGCTATTACGGTTTAAACTGTGCCACCTATATCGGTTTTACAGTGCCAGTGATTTCGGTTCAAACCGTGCCACTTAGTTGAGCAAAAGCTAACGGCAACGGCTCAAACCGTGCCACTTTGAAAGATCAAGCAAAGCTGCTATATCGCATAAAAAAACGATATGGCCAATACACTTGATCCAATGGACTTACAACAAATTATTACCCTACAATTAGACGGGCTTAGCAATCGAAAGATTGCCCAAAGCCTTAGTATTCTCGCAATACTATTAATGGCTATAGTAGGCTTTTCAAGGCCTGTGATTATGAGCTTAAAGAGTTGCTTGTGGACTTGGTGGACAAATAGAAATAAATATAACAACGAAAAATGAATAAATAACTTTAATAAATTCTCAAAAATCTGAACTAACAAAAGAAAATATTGAAATCACAGAAAACTAACTACCGCCAACAAAGATGTGCAAAACTGTTGTCTGTAATTTGAATAGAACACCTAAAAAACAACATCGAAATGAAATTAAAGCGACTGACATTATTTTTTGGAATGGTAGCAATATTATTCGGGATATCAACTGCTTTTTATTATGTGGAATCAAAAAATAGAGATGAAGTAATTGCTGACAGAGAATTGACTATAACGAATTACATAAAAGTTATAAATGCTATTGGTAAAAGCGGAGGAATTTCTATTGACAAACTTAAAAATGAACTCAAGGTAGAATTTGAGATTGAAAAAATAGGAGATGCTGACTATAGTAAAGAATACTATTATATTCTTTATCCAAAACAATATGATGTGAATCATATGGAGATATTGGGATTTATGGGGCTAGAATTAATTCTTGATGAACAAAAAAAGTTTAAGACTGTAAATATGTATAAGCCATAAATAAAAACAAACTTAAGTTCAAGTAGTAAATGCAACTTTCAGATTTAAGGAAAGAATAGTGCTACAGTGAAAAAAGAGAGGGTACCCTCTCTTTTTTCACTGTAGCACTTGTAAATTCACTTCCTTAAATCTCCAAAAATAAAGTTGTGAATGACACATGTTACTACCGAGCAAAGATACACTATTTGGCGTATGCACGACCAAGGGTTTAGTCAGGTTAAAATTGGACAGGCTATAGAAAAAGACAAGTCTGTTATCTGCCGAGAATTAAAGCGCAATTGTGATGGAAGAAACGGAGAATACAGGTATGAATTAGCCGTCAAAAAGCATGCGAACCGTCAAAAGGAAAAAAGAAAGCATATCCGCTTTTCTGATACTATCGAGGAGAGTGTCGAACTTTTATTACGGGACGATTATAGTCCAGAGCAAGTGGTTGGTGTTTTGAAAAAAGAAAACAAGCCATGTGTATCTAGTGCCTGTCCGAAAACTTAAAAAGCCTTTCTATTTGTCTGATTTACTTGATTATGCACTCAAATTTAAATTGGGTTTAGTTTCAAAAGAGGCCGTAAATGGTTAAATTTAGACCGTAGT
>JALSJD010000185.1 GCA_026989535.1 Cyclobacteriaceae bacterium | reverse complement strand
GTTATAATTTTAGTACTCATATTAATCGAAAAACCTATTTGGGTCTATTCTTTACTTGCACTTAATGCCTTTCTTTACATTTCGCCACAACTATTTTTTCATCCATATCCCGCTCAAAACTATTCCCTTGTTACTTCATTAGTAGTAATTCTAGCTACTATTTTGGCCGTTCGATTTTTTATTCTAATTCAAAATCAATTTAAAGAAAGGTTGAAAATTCAGAATAAACGATTGGAGAAATTAAATCTTGAAAAAAATGATTTGATGAAAATTGTTGCTCATGATTTAAAAAACCCTCTCACCCAAATAAAAGGATTAGTTTCCATTTTAGAGCTAAGTAATAACCAGCTAAACCAAGAACAAAAACAGCTCATTAATAAAATTAAAGGGGTTACGGATAATCAACACAAACAAATTACTGGTTTTTTAGATGCTGAGTACTTTGAAACTGCTTTTGAAGAAGTTGTTTTAGAAAGAGTAGTGGTAAAAAAAATTGTTGAAACAGTTTTAGATGGTTTGTTGGCTCAAGCCATAGCCAAAGGCATTAAGCTTACCTATGTTAAAAACCCTAAAAGAAATTTGGCGATTAATGGCAAAGAGGTTTGGCTGTATAAAATCATTTCAAATTTAGTTTCAAATGCCATTAAATTTTCTCATTCTGGTACTGAAATTACCATTGAAGTAACATCAACAAACGAGGAAGTACTTATTCTTGTTCGTGACCAAGGGCTGGGAATAAATAAGGAGGAAGCAAGCCTTATTTTTGAAAAGAATAAAAAGCTTAGTGCCATACCAACAGGGAACGAAAGCTCTTCTGGCTTAGGTCTTTACATTGTTAAAAAATATGTAAACGAACTACAAGGTCAGGTTTGGGTTGAAAGCGAAGAAGGAAAAGGGGCTTGTTTTTATGTAAAGCTCCCTCTTATTTTTTAATGTTAGAATTTAGAGTACACTAGAGGGTGCTTATCTATAAACTCAATGTTTTCAGAAATAACAAATGACAATATTCAAATAACAAATAAACCCGAAAGCTTTCGGGTTCAAATTTCAATCAACTAAACACCAAACACTTACATGGTTTGATATTTTCGTTTTTGAGATTTATTTGTTATTTGATTTTATTGGAGTTTATAGACAAATACTAGATAGGAGTATTTTTTTTGTAAACACACCTTTGCTTATTACAAGCACCTTAATTTTACTGCATCTAATTTTAATAAACCCTTATGTTAAACTCTATAAAAAAAATTGCACTGGCATTAAGTGCCTCTGCGCTTGTTTTAGCTTGTACACCTACTGAAAAGATTGATAAAGAGCCTATGAAAGTTATTGACCACCACACCTATGCCCAACCCGATGAAGCTCTTATTACGCATTTAGATTGGGAGGCCAACGTTGATTTTAATACCAAAACCATAACAGCCAACGCTACTTTTACCATTTCTAAAACAGAAAATGCTCAGGAAATTATTTTAGATACCAATGGCCTTTCAATTAAAGGAGTTAAAGATGAAAAAGGCAATGACCTAGCATTTAAAATAGGCAATGAAAAGCCATTTTTAGGAAGTCCGTTAATTATAAAACTAAATAATGATACCAAAACAATAAGCATCAATTATAAAACAGGAGTAGATGCCGAAGCTTTACAATGGCTAAGCCCTCAACAAACGGCTGACGAGAAATCGCCCTTTTTATTTACCCAGTCGCAAGCCATTTTAGCCCGTAGTTGGGTGCCAGTGCAAGATTCACCCGGCATTCGTTTTACGTATAATGCCCACGTAACAGTACCTAAAGGTATGCTCGCTTTAATGAGTGCCACCAATCCAACCGAAGTATCGAACAACGGAGTGTATGATTTTAAAATGGATAAACCCATACCTGCCTACTTATTAGCACTTACCGTAGGCGATATTACTTACCAAAGGTTGAGCGAACGAACAGGAGTGTATGCCGAGCCATCCGTTATTAAAGCCGCAGCTTATGAATTTGAAGATATGGAGCAAATGGTAGAAGCGGCTGAAAAGCTATACGGCCCGTACCAGTGGGGGGTATATGATTTAATTGTGCTGCCTCCGAGTTTCCCCTTTGGCGGTATGGAAAACCCCATGTTAACTTTTGCCACGCCTACCATTTTGGCAGGAGATAGATCGTTGGTGTCGCTAGTGGCGCACGAGTTAGCTCATTCGTGGTCGGGCAATTTAGTAACCAATGCCACTTGGGACGATTTTTGGCTCAACGAAGGCTTTACCGTGTATTTTGAGCAGCGCATTATGGAGGCCGTTTACGGCAGAGATTATTCCGAAATGTTGGCCTTATTAAGCTTGCAAGATTTAAAGAAAGAAGTAGCTTCAATTTTAGCAGGTAAAAAACCTGAAGACACCCAATTAAAACTCAACTTGGAAGGAAGAAACCCTGACGATGGAATGACTGCTATTGCTTATGATAAAGGGTATTATTTCCTTAGACTCATAGAAGAACGTGTAGGAAGAGATAAATTCGATGCATTTCTAAAAGATTATTTTACCTCCAATGCATTTCACTCTATGACCACCGATGAGTTTATAACACAGATAAACTCAAAGCTTTTTGAAAAGAATGGCTTACCGATTGACGAAAGCCTTTATGCCGACTGGATTTTTGGTGAAGGCTTACCTGCTAATTGCCCTCAACCACAATCTGACCGATTTGAAAATGTTGAAAAAGTAGTAGAGCAATGGGTTAATGGCACTCCTATGGAAGAGCTATTTACACCAGAAGATATTATGACCAAAAAATGGAGTTCGCACGAGTGGCTTCACTTTTTAAGAAGTTTGCCAAACGACCTTAGCCTAGCTCAAATGCAAAAATTAGACGAGGTTTTTCAATTTACCTACTCCCGTAATTCAGAAATATTAGCCGCTTGGATGGTGCATGTAATTAAGCATCAATACGAACCTGGCTATCAAAACCTCGAAAACTTTTTAGTGCACACAGGCCGCAGAAAATTTCTATCACCCCTTTATGCCGAAATGGCTAAAACGGATGAAGGATTGAAAATGGCCAAAGAGATTTACACAAAAGCACGCCCCAATTATCATTACGTGGCTATAAGTACCATGGATAAGATGTTAAACTGGCAAGAATAGCAATCTCAAAATAATGAAAACAAAGACAATCAACGGACACCCCTTTGTAGCTTATACACGAGATACGTATGAGCCTGAAGAAATGATTGAGCGCTCGTCCACCTATTTTCACTGGTTAAACACCCGAAGAACCGTTCGCGATTACGCTGATAAGCCTGTACCCAAGGAGGTGATAGAGAACATTATAAAATCTGCTTCCACAGCACCCTCGGGGGCGCATAAGCAGCCGTGGATATTTTGTGTGGTATCTAACCCAGCATTAAAAAAGGAAATTAGAATTGCGGCCGAAGAAGAAGAAAAAGAAAGTTATGCCAGGCGTATGAGCGATGAATGGTTGGAAGATTTAGAACACCTTGGCACCAATTGGGAGAAACCTTTTTTAGAAATTGCCCCCTACCTTATTATCGTATTTAAAAAAGTGTACGATTTTGATGATGGCGAAAATAAATCTAATAATTATTACGTAAACGAATCAGTTGGCTTAGCCAGTGGTTTTCTGCTAACGGCCATTCATAATGCAGGGTTGGTTGGGCTAACCCATACCCCTAGCCCAATGGCATTTTTAACTAAAATACTAAATAGGCCTGCCAACGAGCGACCCTTTTTGCTAATCCCCGTAGGCTATCCTGCCAAAGAAACCTATGTGCCTCAATTAACACGTAAGCCATTAAAAGAGGTAAGCGATTTTTATGAATAAACATTAATATAACAGGGCTTTTCTTATGAAAGCAAGTTTAAAACTATCGTTCAACTAAACAAAGGGCAGTTATGGAATTAGTAATGCAGTTTATTTTATAAGTATTTCATTGAGAACTTTGTGCCTACTCAGTGCTCTTTGTGGTTAATTTATTTTTGGTAATTATTAACCACAAAGAACACAGAGGTTTACACAAAGAGCACTAAGCGAGACGATTAGGCCAGAAAGAGACGAGGTAAGTAAATTTTATGAATAAACATTAATATAACAGGGTTTTTCTTATGAAAGCAAGTTTAAACTATCATTCAACTAAACAAAGGGCAGCTATGGAATTAGTAATACAGCTTATTTTATAAGTATTTCATTGAGAACTTTGTGCCTACTCAGTGCTCTTTGTGGTTAATTTATTTTGGTAATATAACCACAAACAACACAGAGATTTACACAAAGAGTACTAAGCGAGACGATTAGACCAGAAAGAGACGAGGTAAGTGAATTTTATGAATAAACATTAATATAACAGGGCTTTTCTTATGAAAGCAAGTTTAAACTATCATTCAACTAAAAAAAGGGCAGCTATGGAATTAGTAATACAGCTTATTTTATAAGTATTTCATTGAGAACTTTGTGCCTACTCAGCGCTCTTTGTGGTTAATTTATTTTTGGTAATATAACCACAAACAACACAGAGATTTACACAAAGAGTACTAAGCCAGTCTTAGCGAGGGCGAAATCCGACCAGTTGGCGGATCAGCGGAGGTAAATGACAGAAAAGGCCTTTAAAATGGAGACCCCGCAACGGATGCGGGGAATCGTGCTTTTTATACTTTGCCGGACATGTTCCGGCATCCCCTCTTTTGAAATTCTTTACTCTGTCAATGGTAGACAATCAGACCAGAAAGAGACTCTAGGTAAGTAAATTTTATGAATAGGATTATTTTTAGTGGATATAAATTGTGATGAAAGCAATACGTCAAACAACATTTGGTGGAACGGAAACCCTCTACATTGGTGAAACTACTCAGCCTACAATTAGTGTTGATGAAATACTGATTGAAGTACATTACGCAGCACTTAACCGAGCCGATATATTGCAACGCCAAGGCAAATACCCTCCTCCAAAAGGAGAATCCACCATTTTGGGCTTAGAGGCTTCTGGCATTATAAAAGAAGTTGGAAAAAATGTTAAAAGTTATAAAATTGGCGATAAAGTAATGGCCTTATTGGCAGGTGGAGGGCAAGCAGAATATGTGGCGGTTCACCAGAATTTGGCAATGAGCATCCCTCCAAATATTACATTAGAGCAGGCTGCTGCCATTCCCGAAGTGTTTTTAACGGCTTACCAAGCATTGTTTTTAGAAAGCAAAACTCCACCAAGTGCTACAGTACTCATTCATGCAGGCGCAAGTGGTGTGGGTACTGCCGCCATTCAATTGGCGAAAGCCAAAGAGTGTACAGTAATTACTACTTCCTCCACTGCCAAACTAGCTACCTGTAAGCAACTAGGGGCTAATTTAGCCATTGATTATACCACTCAAAATTTTGATAAAGAAGTAATTGATTATACCAATGGCAAAGGCGTAAATATTATTCTCGATTTTATTGGAGCACCTTATTTTGAACAAAATTTAAAGAGTATTGCCTTAGATGGCACCTTAATGATGATATCGGTTATGGGTGGCATAAAGCTAGAGCGCTTAAATTTATACCCCATTCTATCTAAAAGAGTTACTGTAAAGGGTACTACTTTGCGGGCTCGAACAATTGGCTACAAAAAAGAATTGATAACTGCTTTTTTTAATGATTTTGAAGCTGACTTAGCATCTAGTAAAATAGCGCCTGTGATTGATTCCGTGTTTAGTTGGCAAGAAATTAAAAAAGCCCACACCTATATGGAAGCCAATAAAAACAAAGGGAAGGTTGTGTTAAAGGTGAAAGCATAAGCCCCAAGAAAAATTTTATACAATCATTTCTCGTATCGCCTTCGCATAAGAACGGCTTACCGAATAGGCTTTTTTATTATTCATCACCACGGATAATCCTCCATTGGCGTGCTTTTCTAACTCTTGCAAATGGTTAATATTAATAATGGTACTTCGGTGAACTCTAATAAATAGCGTAGGGTCTAATCGACTAGCCAGTTTAGAAATACCTGAGGAACTCACAAACTGATCGGTGGCTGATGAAATAATGGTATAATCACCAGAGGCCTCTAAGCAAATAATGTTGGAAACAGGTAAGTTTACTAACTTTTCTGATTTTTGAACAAACAAATTCGGGCTAAAATTTTGCGTTTGTTGTTGCGAAATTTCATCAATTAGCCGCTCAAAATTTTTATCGTTATTTTTTATGCGCTCAATAGCCTTGCCAACTGCATTATCAAAGCGTGTTTTATCCAAGGGTTTTAATAAATAGTCGATGGTGTTTTTTTCAAATGCTCTAATCGCATATTTATCATAGGCCGTACAAAAAATCACAAAGGGTTCATGCTGAATGTTTTCGAGCACTTCAAACCCATCTTTACCGGGCATTTGCACATCTAAAAATATTAAATCAGGCTTTTTTTCATTAATTAATTTAATGGCTTCGCTGGCCTTACCTGATTCCGCAATAATATCAATTTGCTCAAAATCGTCTAAATATTCAATCACAAACTGGCGTGCCAACTGCTCATCATCAATTACTATACAGCTTATTGTTTTTTCCATGGTATTTCAAATTTTACAGAATAGCCATCTTCAGAAGCGTTAGTTTTTAACCTCGATTTATAAGTAAACATATTTATAAGTCGCTCGTTCGAGTTTTTTAATCCAACGCCCGAACTACTCGTTTCGTATTGCGAATTATTATTTATTCCAACCCCGTCATCATTAATCTCAAAATAAACAACATCCTTTTCTGAGTAAACCTTTAATGTGATAGTACCTCCTTCTTCTTTAGGAGAAACACCATGCTTTACGGAGTTTTCAACCAAGGGTTGCAATACCATTGGCGGTAACTCAAGGCCTAAACAACCCCCATCTATTTCTTCTTTATAAATTAATCGATCGCCAAACCGAACTTGTTGAATGCTAATATAATTACGAATAAAACTAATTTCTTCTGCCAGCGAAATGGAAGTTTGGTCGTTAGAGTCTAATGCATATCTAATTACTTCTGATAGCATCGACATCATTTGCCTGGCTTTAATTTTATCGACACCCATTAAGGTGCTAATGCTATTTAGTGTGTTAAACAAAAAATGAGGGTTTATTTGCGATTTGAGCAACGCCATTTGCATGTGGTTATTCGCTATTGCTAAATCGGTTTTATCCTGCTCGTTTTGCTTAATGGTTTCAATATAACGGATAATATAATACACCGTAATTGCTGTAACATATTGCAAATTATATTGCATTGAGGCTACTCCAAGTTGCTCTAATAAGTATTCTTGCCATTCTTCAAACGAGGTAAAGTCGTCTAAATAATATTCGAAAAAATAGCTAACCGAAGCCAGTATTATAAAAGAGGTTGCCAGCCCAAACGAGTGCCCAGCAATTTGTACTATAATTTTTCGTTTAAATAATAACGAAGACCATTGCCAAGCCACCCAAGCCATAGCACAAACCGAAATATTTAACAAAATACCATTAATAATGGTGGATGGAAACGGACGAAACATCAGGTATTGAAAAGTAACTCCAATACCAAAAATAAAGGTAAACCAAAGGCAAAGTATTAAAAACGACTTGCCCCAAATGGTTGATATGGTAATTTGTTTTAACAAAATATATGTATGTTCGTTACCAAAGGTAAACTTATTGTGATAACTGTAATAGTTTATGTTATTTAGCGTTTAAATTAATTAATTAATGCGTCTTCTATTTTTTGCTACCTTCGTGTTTTTTTGCAGTACCCCCCTTTTTGCACAGCAAAAAACCATTACCATTTCGGGCAGAGTTACTGATAAGGAAACGGGGGAGCTGCTAATTTATGCAACGGTTGGGTTGAGAGGGCTGCCTATTGGTACAATCTCAAACGCCAAAGGAGAGTTTGATTTTTACATTCCGATAGAATATGCTGCCGAAACTTTTCAGATTAGTATGATTGGTTATGAGAGCTTTGTGGCTCCTGTTACAAAAGCAGAAACCTTTACCGAGTTTAAGCTAAAAAAAAGCTTAACGGTTTTAAGTGAAGTGATTGTAACCGACTCCCTATCTGCTGGAGATATATTTAAAATTGCGATTAACAGAATTACCGAGAACTACCCAATGAAACCTGTAGAAATGGAGGGCTTTTACAGAGATGTTAAAATGGTTGGAGGTAAATATGTGTCGCTTTTAGAAGCCGCCATTACCATTTATGATAAAGATTATGAAGCACCCAAAGATTATACAAAAGTAAGAGAACGTGTAGCCATTAAAGAAATAAGGAAGAGCTACGATTATGGCTTTGCCTATGCCAAGTATTTTGAAGAATACAATTTACTGGAGGATTTATTGCTAGACAACATAATTAAGTACAGATCGTTTAATGACGAAGCACTTTTTTACCAACTACTGCAACGCAAAACAGTCGTTGGCTCCGATAATAAACCCCTGTATTTAATATTTATAGATCAACCAGGGTATGATTTAAAAATATTTATCGACCCTACAACTTATGGCATTTTGAGACTCGAGTTTGGTTATGGCAACGGAGTAGAACCCATTTATAATTATAAGCGCAATAGAAAATTGCTTAATAATGTTATGCGATTAGATAAGTTAATTGAATTTGAGCCTCATAACGGGAAACTCTATTTAAAATACATAAAAACACAATATAAAAATGTGTGGATAAACACCGAGACCGGTAAACCTGACCAAACCACTCAATTATTTCAAGAGTTGTTAATTAATAATATTAATGACCAAGACCCTGATTGGATTTCCAGTGCAAGAAAAATGAAGCGTTATGGCTTACAATACCAACACAAAAATTATAATAAAGAGTTTTGGGAAAATTATAATGTAATAAAAGAGACTCCTTTAAACAAACAAATTGTGCGTGATTTGGAAGAACACGGCAACCTTGAAAAACAATTTGAGAAAAATTGATAATACACTGAACTATCATAATCTCGCACTTATCGGCAAAAATAGCAACTCACCGATTCGCCCATTGTAACAAACAAGGAACGCACTACTTTAGAGTTAACAAGCCAACTAATAGAAGAAAAATCCTTCGGGCGATAGACTTAATTGCTATCAGTTCGGAGGATTTTGTTGTTTATAGATGGGTACTACCTAGATTGAGCGATTCACTAAAGCGATAAGCACTAATGTACTGAATCGCTCAATCTAGGTACTAGTTATAGCTAGCCCCTATGTCTATAAACTCCAATAAACAAAAATCAAATAATAAATCTCAAAAACGAAAACACCTGCAACTTAAACAAATTTCCTACTCTTTTTTAAACCACTTACCTATCTTCTTTAACACGCCCTCTTTAGAATCTTTGTTCTCCTTCCTCTTTTGAGCTTTTTTTTGTCTTTCTTCCTTGTTAGGAAACAACCATTTTCTTAGAATAAATTCTTCTTTAAATGGATCGCAGTCCATTTCATCAGCCCAAGCCGAAGGCATTGGTTTAAAGCTTGGTTGGGTATAATAATTAAAGGCTCTATCCGCATTAAGTTTTTGGTAAAAGCCTGCCCAAATGGGTAGTGCCATAGTAGCACCTTGTCCAAGGCTCGTATCTCTAAACCTTATGGCAGGATAAATACCTCCCACCCAAGTACCCGATACCAAATGCGGGGTAATGGCCATAAACCACCCATCGGCATTGCCTTGGGTGGTGCCTGTTTTGCCTCCCATGGGGTTGGTTAATTTATACCGAGTTCTAATTGATTTGCCTGTGCCATTGGCAACCACACCCTCCAATAATGAGGTCATTTGGGCAGCCGTTTTAGCACTTAAAGCTCGCCTTCGATTGGCTTCTTTGTATTCGTATAAAACATTCCCCTCCTTATCTTCAATGCGTAAAATAGCATGAGGTTGTACCTGATATCCCCCATTTACAAAGCTGCAATAGGCCGCTACCATTTCCTGAATTGAGATACTAGCGACCCCCAAAGCCAACGAGGGCACTTCGGGCAAAGTAGAACGAATGCCCATTTTTCGTGCCTGTGCAATGGTGGTAGATATGCCCACTTTATTTAATAGGTTAACAGCCACTGTGTTTACCGATTCCTCCAAAGCCCCCTCCATCGAATATTTACCCTCGTAATTACCGTGGTCGTTAGCGGTTTTCCATTCGCCTTGGTTAGTTTCAAAACTTTTTTGAGCTGCTTTAAAATAAGTGCAAGGCGAAATATTATGCTCCAAAGCAGTGGCATACACCAAAGGCTTAAACGTAGAGCCTACTTGTCGTTTGGCATTTTCAGCCACGTGGTCGTAAGGATAATAGGTGTAATCTATGCCTCCCACCCATGCTTTAATGGCTCCGTTTTGAGGGTTCATGGCCAAAAAACCAGCTTGTAGCTGAGCTAAATGGTATTTTAACGAATCGATAGGACTCATTTCTAGCATTTTTGCTTTAGGTAAGCCAAAAACCCTTATTTCTTTTGTTTGGGCTAGCTCCGTTTTGCTTCTGCCGTTTTTAATCTTGCCAATCTCTTTTTTGAGGAGCGATGCGTTGGCTGTCCAAAGTGTACCGTTCCAATGTTTATCAAACAGCCCCTGCAGTTTTTGCATATGTGTTTGCAAGGCTTGGGCTGCATATTGCTGCATAGTAGCATCCAGCGTAGTATAAATTTTTATGCCACTTTTACGAAGCGACAAACCCGTGCTGTGTTCTTCGTTATATTCTTCTAAAAAAGCTGACACCTTTTTGCGGATAGTAGCTAAAAAATAAGGAGCAATCTTACCTCTTGGTTTTTGATAATTTACCTCTAATGGTAGTTTTTGGAGCGAGTCTGCCTCTGCCTGTGTTATCTTTTCTGCTTTCATCATTTGGCTTAAAACCAAATTTCTACGCTTTAACGAAGCCTCAGGGTGCCGTGCTGGATTATACGAAGTAGTAGCCTTTAGCATACCCACCAAAACGGCTGCCTGTTGCTGGTTTAGTTGCTTGGCCGAGGCATTAAAATATCGTTTTGCAGCCGACTCAATACCATATACATCTTCGCCAAACGAAACTGTATTTAGATAAAGTTCAAGTAGTTTTTCTTTGGAATAAATTTGCTCTAAATTATAGGCAGTAATGAGTTCCCGTGTTTTATTGATGGGGTAGTAAAACGCTTTGTAATTTTTTCGAGGGAAGAGATTTTTTACTAATTGTTGGGTAAGTGTACTTCCTCCACCAGAACTTCCTTTTTGTAAAAGAATGGTTTTAACCATCACTCGACCCAAGCTGCGCAAATCAATACCTTGATGCTCAAAAAAGCGCTGATCTTCGGTAGCAATAAGGGCATTAATAAGCTTTGGGCTAATATTTATATAACTTACGGGCGAGCGGTCTTGCACATAAAATTTACCTATTTGTTTATTGTTGGCATCAAATACAATGCTCGCTTCTAAGTGCTCAATGTTTTGCAATTCTTCATTGGTTGGTAAAGGCCCAAAAAATCCTTTAAGCACCATAAAAAAGAACACAATAGGACCAATTACGGCTATCAATACAAGAAAACTAATAATCTTAAAAAGAAATTTCTTCATCATAAGGTTAAACCCGTGTTCGGGATAAGAAATGCTGTCAACTTTAAGCGAATCCCAAAAGCTTTCGGGATTCATAAATAACGCAAATTTTTGTAGGACTAACGAGTTAATTCAAAGAAAGTTGAGGTATCCCGAAAGAATAGCTATCAGGAGGCTAAAGCCACATGGAAAATTTCTACAGGCATGTCTTATTTATTGAGTTATTTCCCATAGCGCAAAAGGTAAGTGTTCTAAATTTAACGTAGATTTTCATTTTTTGAGATTCGGTGATGCTGGGGTATCAACGGATTGAAACGCCTAACTTAAATTTATTTCCCTTCCCGCTCTAAACTTCTCTTTTATTACGCTAAATTTGCGCTAATTTATGCAAAAGTAACCCTAACCCTTCTTTAAAGAATATGCCTAAAGACAATAACATCAAATCTGTATTGATTATCGGTAGTGGCCCCATTGTTATTGGCCAAGCATGTGAGTTCGATTATGCCGGCTCGCAAGCTTCACGCTCGTTACGAGAAGAAGGCATAGAGGTTACCCTTATTAACTCCAACCCTGCTACTATTATGACCGACAAGGTTACGGCCGATAACATTTATTTGTTGCCCTTAACCAAAAAGTCGATTATTGAAATTTTAAAAAAGCACAAGATTGATGCTGTGCTTCCTACCATGGGAGGGCAAACGGCTTTAAACCTTGCCATTGATTGCGAAAAAGCAGGCATTTGGGAAATCTTTGACGTAAAAGTGATAGGTGTTGATTTTGAAGCCATAGAAACTACTGAAAATAGGGAAAAGTTTAGGCAAAAAATGATTGAATTAAATGTGGGCGTTTGCAAAGGCAACACCGCAACTTCTTTTTTGCAAGGAAAAGAAATAGCCCAAGAAATTGGTTTCCCACTCGTAATTCGACCGTCCTACACACTGGGCGGTACAGGAGGTGGTTTTGTAAATACCCCTGAAGAATTTGAACAAGCCCTTTCCAATGGCCTTCATGCCTCGCCTATTCATGAGGTGCTTATTGAGCAAAGTATTTTAGGTTGGAAAGAATATGAACTAGAACTACTTAGAGACTGCCTCGGTAATATCATTATTATTTGCTCCATCGAAAACTTTGACCCAATGGGAGTGCATACAGGAGACTCTGTTACAGTGGCTCCTGCGATGACTTTGCCCGATACCGTATATCAACAACTTCGGGATTTAGCAAAAAAGATGATGGATGGCATTGGCCAATTTGCCGGGGGGTGTAATGTGCAATTTTCGGTAAGCCCAGATGATAAAAAGATTATTGGAATTGAAATTAACCCAAGAGTTTCGCGCTCTTCGGCATTAGCCTCTAAAGCTACCGGTTACCCTATTGCTAAGGTGGCAGCAAAACTAGCCATAGGCTATAGTTTAGATGAGCTAAGTAATCAAATTACAAAAACAACCTCGGCCTTTTTTGAGCCTGCCATAGACTATGTAATTGTAAAAATACCTCGTTGGAATTTTGATAAATTTGAAGGTGCTGACCGCCACTTAGGATTACAAATGAAATCGGTAGGTGAAGTAATGGGCATTGGTAGAAATTTTCAAGAAGCACTTCAAAAAGCGACCCAATCGTTAGAAATTAACCGTAATGGACTAGGAGCAGATGGAAGAGAACTAAAAAACCAGCAAGAGATATTGGAAAGCTTAGAGCATCCTAGTTGGAATCGGCTTTTTCATGTATATGATGCGTTTAAATTAGGCATTTCACTTTCTACCATTTATAAGCTTAGCAAAATCGACAAATGGTTTTTAACTCAAATTGAAGGATTGCTTCATGTGGAAAGAAACATAGAGCAATATACCTTAGATACCATACCTAAAGACTTATTTAAAACTGCCAAAGAAAAAGGCTATGCCGATAGGCAATTAGGGCATTTACTTGGCTGTTTAGAGTCAGAAGTGTATAAAAAACGGAAGGAGCTAGGCATAAATCGAGTATTTAAAATGGTGGATACTTGTGCCGCAGAATTTGCTGCAAGTACTCCTTACTACTACTCCACCTTCGACCATGAAAACGAAGTTGTTATAAGCGATAAAAAGAAAATTGTAGTGCTGGGCTCCGGCCCTAATCGAATTGGGCAAGGCATAGAGTTTGACTACTCCTGTGTGCATGGCGTATTGGCCGCCAAAGAATGTGGCTATGAAACCATTATGATTAACTGCAACCCTGAAACGGTTTCTACAGATTTTGATGTAGCCGATAAATTATATTTTGAGCCTGTATTTTGGGAGCATATTTATGAAATTATTGAGCAGGAAAAACCATTAGGAGTAATTGTACAGCTTGGAGGGCAAACGGCACTTAAGTTAGCAGAAAAATTAAGTAAGTATGGTATCCCAATAATAGGAACTTCTTTTGAGGCCTTAGATTTAGCCGAAGACAGAGGGAGCTTTTCTAAACTTTTAAAAGAAAACAACATTCCTTATCCTGAGTTTGGAGTGGTAGAAGATGCCGAAGAAGCCTTAGAGTTGGCTAAAAAATTAAATTTTCCATTATTGGTAAGGCCTTCGTATGTATTGGGTGGCCAAGGCATGAAAATCGTAATCAACGAAAAAGAGCTGGAGGAGCATATTGTGGATATTATGAAAAAGATGCCCAATAATAAGGTGTTGCTCGACCATTATTTAGATGGAGCCATTGAAGCAGAGGCAGATGCCATTTGCGATGGTGAAGACGTGTATATTATTGGTATAATGCAGCATATAGAGCCTGCTGGGATACACTCTGGTGACTCCTACGCTGTATTACCACCCTATAATTTAGGCGATTTTGTGATTCGAAAAATTGAAGCCTATACCAAAAAAATAGCGCTTTCCTTAAAAACAGTTGGCCTCATCAATATTCAGTTTGCCATTAAAAATGATAAAGTTTACATTATAGAAGCCAACCCTAGGGCTTCGCGAACCGTACCATTTATATGCAAAGCCTACGATGAGCCTTATGTAAATTATGCAACCAAAGTTATGTTGGGTGAATTAAAAGTGAAAGACATTAAGTTTAACCCCACCAAAAAAGGGTACGCCATAAAAGAACCTGTGTTTTCGTTTAATAAATTTGCTAATGTAAATAAAACCTTAGGACCCGAAATGAAATCAACAGGCGAATCCATTTACTTTATAGATGATTTAATGGACGACTATTTCTTAAATATTTATTCGGAACGAAACCTTTACTTGAGTAAATAATATGTTATTAAAGCTTTTTGCCATATTGGCTCTACTCTATTTCTTTTTTCGCTCAATTGGACATGTATTAAAAGCCGTTTTGGGAGGAGGGGCTTCTCGTGCACAACAAAGAACAACACGTACACGTGATGGTTTGCATGTAGATTCAAGGCCTAATCAGCCAAAGCAAAAAAAGGATTTTAAAGGAGGCGATTACGTTGATTACGAAGAGGTGGAATAAGCTTTTCTTTGGGTGTTTTTTTCTTAAAAATTAAATATGCACGTAAATGCCTACCTCTAAAAAGTTATTTCACGTCAGCTTGAAAAGCCAAGGTTGTACCTGTGTGCCACAATTTTAGCCCCCTCACTTATAAACCCTACACCATACGCCCAAAGTTGAATGGTAGAGGTAAACATAGAAACAAACCCAACCCAAAGGTTTTTTTGTAAAACAGTACTATGCACAAAAATGAGTGTGTAAAAAGCAGCGAGCAATCCAACGGCTACTTTAAAAAGTGGTGGGCAAATAAAATAGAATGCCAAAATTGCCAAGCATCCTAGTAAAAACAAGGCAGGAAATGTATGAACCAGCTTTAATTCTTGAGGATAAAAACGGCTAATATTGATGCGTGCCCTGCCAAAAAAATGAAGTTGCTTATAAAACTGTACTAAATTGGTTCTTCGTTTATGATACACATACGCCTCCGGAATTAAACCCACCTTAAATCCATTTTCGATAATGCGAATGCTAAACTCAATATCTTCACCCATCCGGGTGATTTTAAACCCTTTGGTTTTAGCAAACACCTCTTTGGAAATGCCCATATTAAAGCTACGCGGATGAAAAGTGCCCGTGTGCTTTTTATTACCTCGTATGCCGCCCGTGGTAAAAGGCGAGGTCATGGAGTAGCTAATGGCTTTTTGAGTAATCGTAAAACTTTCATGCTCCTTATCGGGCCCTCCAAAGGCATCCCAACCTTCCTTTTCAATAGATTTATCTACAATTTCTAAATAATTAGCAGGAATTAGGCAATCCGAATCAAACACGATAAAATAATCACCTTTGGCTTTTTTAAAGCCATAATTACGGGCAAAGCCTTGGCCTTCATTTTCTTTAAAAAAATAATGAATAGTAAGCTGTGATGTGTATTTTTCAACAACGCCCTTACAAGTTTCCGTTGAGCCATCCTCCACAATTATCACCTCAAAATTGGTAAGTGTTTGAGCCGTAAGCGTGGCTAAAAGCTCGTCCACCTCAGCAGGTCGGTTATAAACGGGTATTATGATGGAATATAAGCACATAAATTTCTCAATTCTCTTTGTGGTTCTCTGCGCCTGTCAGGCAGGTCTGCTTTGTGAAACTCTGTGGTTAAAGGATGAAATCACTTTTCAATTCCAATGGTATCAATCACCAAGTATTCATCTTTTTCGGCCTTATTAATAACCAAAAGCTCGCCTAAAAAGCCGGCTAAAAATAACTGCACCCCTACGATAATGGCGACAAGTGCTAGAAAAAATAAGGGTTGATCGACCACCTCACGTGCTATCGGTGTTTTAAAAATGTAAACAGCCTGCATTTTTTTCCAAATAAGCCAAGCGGTTGATAAAAAGCCAAATACAAAGGAAAGTGTGCCTAACAAACCAAAAAAGTGCATAGGGCTCTTTTTAAACTTAGATACAAAGGTGATGGAAAGTAAATCTAAGAACCCAAATACAAAGCGCTCAATGCCAAATTTAGTGATGCCAAACTTACGTTTTCGGTGTTCCACCACTTTTTCGGCAATATTGGTAAACCCATGCCATTTGGCAATTACAGGTATATAGCGGTGCATTTCGCCATACACTTTAATGTTTTTAACCACCTTGCTGTCGTACGCTTTTAAGCCACAATTAAAATCGTGTAGTTTAATGCCCGAAATCATGCGGGTGGTGGCATTAAAAAAGCGCGAGGGAATGGTTTTAGAAAGGGGGTCGTGGCGTTTCTTTTTCCAGCCCGACACCATATCATGCCCATCTTCGGTAATCATTCGGTAGAGCGCTGGTATTTCATCGGGGCTGTCTTGCAAATCGGCATCCATGGTAATTACCACTTGGCCGGTGGCCAACTTAAACCCGGTATCCAGCGCAGCAGATTTACCATAATTACGGTTAAACTTAACTCCTTTAATGTTGGAGTTGGTTTTGCTAAGCTTGCCAATTACCTGCCACGAATTATCGGTGCTGCCATCATTTATTAAAAGTACCTCATAACTAAAGCCGTGCGAATCCATCACACGGCTTATCCAGTTACAAAGTTCTGGCAAGGATTCCTCCTCGTTGTATAAAGGTATTACTACCGAAAGGTTTATCATTTAAACTTCTAATGAAGGATCGTTATTTTTTGTAATAGCGGAAACAACTAAAGCAATTAGAAAACCGATAAAAATTGCACCTAGCAAGCTCATCCCTGCCGTTATCTCTGCCGACATAAATTTTTCCATCATTCCCATGGCTGCGTCTATTTGATCTTCTCCTTGCCCTTGTTCTTCCATTTTTTCACGAGTCATATCAAGCAGTTCAACTAGATAATCTGCATTTATGAACTTAATGTAGATGTATGTAAATACACTAGATACTGCTCCTGAAACAGCAGACATCAGGGTTCCTAGACCAAGACCTTGCCCGTAGCTCATAAAGCCATTGCCTTGATCTTTAAATTCCTTATGAGCTAAAAACATAATTATTATGCTAAATACTGGCCCAAGCCACCCTGTCCACGAATCGCCCATCAGGCCTCCAAAATAGAATGCTAAAAAAAGCACTATTGATACTATTCCTAAAATGAGTCCCCATTTAATGGCTACTTGCATAACCGTTACTTGTTCGTTTTGGTCTTCCATGTTTTTGTTTGGTTAAGTTTCTTCTCTCCGCCTCATAAGGGTGGATATTAATAATGTTAAAATTAGTCCAATTGGCATACTTTTCAAAAAATAATCGAATGCAAGGTTATTTGCCGTGGTAGTTGGCAGTATTTCCAGCGCATCGGTTAAGGTTTTTTCATTTATATTATGGGCTATAAGCGCTTCTCTATTAGTTGAAATCTGCTCCATTGCTATTCGAATATAATCTGCTAAAAAATGAGTGCTTTCTATAGAGCCAAACACGGCTATAAAAGCAGCCACCATTTGCGCCATAATTAAATATACCAAAAAACCTACGGCTAGGCCTTCCCAAAAATGGAGAAAACCCCTGTTGCCCTCTTTTAAAAATTTGGCAGCAAAAAAAATAAATACGCCATATAATGGCCACCGTGCATCGAGCAACGGGTTTAATAATAGCGGATGTTTGCCAATATAAAACAACACCAGTAAAGCTATTATATTCATAACCGCCCCAATCAACCCAAATTTTATTGCCGCTTGTAAAAGGTTGTTTTTCAATTTCATAGTATAAGTTCCTCCAATTAAAAAATTAACTGCTTGTTATTATTAAAAACAGCTTTTACTTTGCCCACTAGGGTTTGCCCCATTAATGGTGAGTTTTGAGATTTTGATTTGTTAGAACCCAAATTATATTCCCACTCCTCTTTTGGGTTAAATAGCATAAGATTGGCTATTTCTCCTTCTTTAATTGCAATACTAGGCAGGCCTATAATTTCTCTGGCATCATAGGTTAGCTTATCTATTATTTGCTCCCACCCAATTACTTCAGCCACATTATGTAACAAAGAAAGCACCGTTTGTTGCCCAATAATGCCAAAATCGGCTAAATCGAACTCAAGCTGCTTACATTCTTGGTCGTGCGGTTGATGCGAAGATACAATGGCATCAATGGTGCCATCTTGCAATCCCTTAATTAATGCTTTCCGATCTGATTCGGTTCTAAACGGAGGGCTTACTTTATAATTGGCATCGAAAGAAAGCACCGAAGAATCATCAAAAACCAATTGGTGTGCGGCTACATCACAACTAATATTTAAGCCTTTTTTCTTTGCCTGTTTAATCAATTTAACAGCACCTTCGGTAGATATATTTGATAAGTGTAACCGCCCATTGGTATAAGCCAAAATGTCAATATCTCTGGCCACAGCCAGCTCTTCGGCCAAGGCAGGAATGCCTTTCATACCCAGTAGGGCGCTATTCTCCCCTTCGTTGATAACACCAAACAGTGCCAACCATTTGTCTTCGGGGCGATTGATAATGAGGCCGTCTATTTTTTTTATATACTGAAGGCTTTTGAGCAATAAGTCAGCGTTCCATAATGGCGTAAGGCCATCTGAAAAAGCAATGGCTCCGGCTTCGGATAAATCCAACATATCTGTTAAGGCCTCTCCTTTTATATCTACCGAAATGGCTCCTAAAGGATGTATTTGCACCAAGGAACCAGCGTTTCCTTTGGTTAGGTATTTAATATCATTTTTCTTTTGAATGACCGGCTGCGTATTTGGCAATAACACAACATCGGTAAATCCGCCAGCCATGGCAGCCTCGGAACCAGAAATTAAATCTTCTTTATGTTCAAGTCCGGGGTCGGCATAGGTGGCTTGCAAATCGCAAAGCCCTTGCGAAAGAATACACCCTTTGCCATTAATCAGGTTAGATGCTTTGGGGCTATCTGTTCCTATGTACTCAATTTTTCCTTTCGCAATTAAAACATTACGCACCTTTAAATGGTGCTTCGATTTTTTGTCGATTATTTTAACAGAGCTAATGAGGGTGGACATAATTATAGAAATCTAATGAGAAGAGTTTCACTCAACAAAAATAACAAACAGATTATAAGTGCGTACTTCCAAAGCGTAATTCCTCCATCAAAAGAGATTAAATTAGTTGGATTAGCACTAAAACTATCAATAAAATGTACCGTGTTGGGTTCAAAAAGCTTCTCAATCTCTGCTTTATTAAAACTTTTAAGATCAGACTCCGCTTTTATTGAATTGATTGCCAACCAGCCAATAATTTTTTGACCAACCATCAATTGGTAATTGCCCACCGTTAATATTTCATTGGGTACACTCAACTTCCATTTATTGCCAACTTTAACCTTGCTAGGAATTATCTCCATATCATCTTTAACAAGTTTTATAATGTCCTTTAATGCAACCGAATCCAACTCAACAAAAAAGGCATCATTATTAATTCTGTAAAATAGCTGAGGCGAAGGTGACCTAAAGTTGGCAGCCAGTTTGTACATAACAGGCACAAATAAAGCATGTGTTTGAAAGCTCGACATTGAGTCTATCAAAGGGCTTCGAAGAAAATATATGTTTTTAGTTAATTCAGATAAATAAGGAGAACCATCTTCAAAAGCCAAAATGGCCGAGCGATCTTGCCCCCAATCCCACACCGGGGTTGCTGTTGGCATTTCAAAATTACCAGTCATTTTTTCTAATACCCCTTTAAAAAACGGTGTGTTTACTACTGGAGTACCTAATTTTTGCTGTTTTTGGCTTGTGGTTTTAACCAATTTACCATAAAGTATATGATAGCTTTGGGCCGAAAAAACAGTACTCGGAATAACCAAAACAGTTCCTCCATTTTGGGCATATTTTTTAACCTGTGCCAGCAATTCTTTCGAGGGGTTTTCAATTTGGTTCAGTATGATAAAATCAGCATTACTCAACACATTAGCATCAATGTTTTGGTGGTTATTGGCATAAAAGGCAAAGAGTTTTTTATTGCCAAATACAGATTTAATAAAAGTGGAGGGGGCATCACCTTGTATCTCGAAAACACGTATCCTTTTTTGTTTGGGGAGTGAAAAATAGAATACATTATCGAACGTATTGGGGTAATCTTCGAGCTGAATATAGCCCGATTGAGATTGGGAAACGGTTCCTAAAGAAAACGAAATTCGTTTAGTTTGGTACGCAGGAATATCTAGTGTAGCCGCAGATACCTGCCTGTCTTCTAAAAATATTTTTATGGGTAAGGCTTCTTGCTTTTGGTCTCCATAATTTTTAATAATCACTTCAATTTTTCGGGGCTCTCCTGCGCTTATGTCTTCGCTAATTACATAAACGCTATCAACAACACAATTGAGATTAGATTTTGGCTGCAAGTTTGCTACCCAAAACGATTGCAGCGTATCGCCTTTTGACCCATAGCTAGCCGTTGTCGATTTTTGAAAATCGCTTATAATAAACGCATCTGAAATGAGGGTTGACTGTTGCGCTAAATTAGTAATAGCCAGAGTTAACTGCCCCATGGAGAAAGGTTGCTGCGTGTAAACGATGTTAGCTATTTTCTCTAAACTTTTTTTGGTTGAACCAGGCATAAGATGCTTGCCAAAACTGGTGTTATCAACTACCACAACCTCCTGCCCTTTGGGTAATTTATTACTAATTTCTTGTGCAATAGATTTAGCCGCTACCAACCCAGCCTCATTAGAAGCTAAAAGCGCACTCATGCTTTGAGAATTATCTACATAAATTAGCTTTACTCCATTATGCAATTTATTAGTTGCATTGGTTGATAGTATGGGTTGAGCAAAAACAAATACCAAAAAGCTAATAAAGCCTATTCTGCTAAACAGGATTAAGATTTGCTTGAGCCTCAACGGTTTTTTTGAGGAATGTTGTACCTGTTTTAAAAATGAAATATCAGGAAAATAGACTTTTTTGTTCTTTCTAAAATCGAACAAATGAATAATGATTGGTATAATTATAGCCCAAAGCCCCCATAAAAATTCAGGATGTAAAAATACCATAAACCAAAACTATACTAATGAAAATAAAACATACTAACCTGAACCCGATTCTTTGGCATATTATTTATGTTGCATAAATTTTTATGGCTCTGATATAAATTAATGTGGTGTTTTGTTTACTTCTAAAATCGTTAATCGGTGTTTGATATTCGATATTTACATAAGGGCATCTCTATTAATTGATTTATCAGGTTAGAAATAATATCGAATACAGAACATCGATTTTAGAAAAATGAAGTAAAAAATAAAAAACAGTTAGTTTCGATGGTTTTGGGCTAAACTGTTTGCACTAGCAAAGAAGCGTTGATTTTTAAAGTACCGTAGGTAGTACCCACATTTATATCAGAGCCATTTTTAATAAACTACCCCGAGGCAGAGCCATCGGGGTATTATAGGAGTTTGCTACGCAAACAAATTTATTTCCGACCCCACAAGGGTCGGGGAATTAAACCAGAAAGGCTATCGCCCTGCGATTAAACATTTTTTTCTTCTTTACTAGCAGTTGTTGTTGATACCCATGCGATGGCCAAAAAAATACCAAAAAATGGCATTAGAGGTACTTTATATCTAAAAAGAGTACCAAAATTATAGGTTGATATGCCTACGGCAAAAGCAAATGTTAAGGAGAAGATTAAACTAAAGATGATGGCAGGGTTGCTAAGCACTCCCCATAAATTATACCTGCTTCGCACAATAATCATCATTAATACTATAAAAAATACGAGGCCTTCTAATGAAGCCAATAACATAAGTGGGTTACTAACTTCCCATAAATAAGGCCTAAACAGGGCTACGTTTATAGCAGCAGGCCCTAGCTTAAGCATGCCCACTAACGAATCGTCCAAATCTCCTAAATCATACCTGCTCCCAGCATTTTTTCCAGTAAACCTTCCTACATCATAGGCGGTAACACGTACTGTTTTAGCTAAATTCTCTACCGCATATTTTTTATTATCTACCCCTACGGTATATACGGCATACCCCGATAAAATAACTGTAATGGCAATTACAAAGGGTGCAATCATAAAACGTGCTACGGGGTTGCTAACTTTTTTAATATAAACAAAATATGCCCACAAAATCATGGCAGGCAGCAGGCTCATAACTATGTATATTTTAATTTTATAAATAACAAAAAGAGAAAAACCAAGAACCACTAACCAAACTACTCTTTTTGTTTTGCCATATATTAAATATATAAAAGCGGTAGTTGCCCACCCTAAAAACCCAAAAGTTACGGTATCTTTTAAAATACCCGAGCCCCAAAAAACGGTGGATGGAATAAATAGAATGGCCAACGCCAGGTGCCATTCTTTACCAGGAAATAATTTTACAAAAGAAACGTACATTGCCCAAATACCTGTAAATGACAAAACAGCAAACACCAAAGATGTAGCCACATAAGAGCCCCCAACAAAAAGACTTATAAAAGCGGCAATTCTTACAATTATATAAGAAGAAGGGTCATTATACATCCAAATTTTGGAAGCATAGTTATATACCCCATGCCCATAATCTGTTTCTCCAAAAAGCAAATGCCATGCAAGCATAGGTTTATCCCAAAAGGCATCGTAAATATGAATAGCACCACGAGTAAAGTATGTAAATGTATCGCCACCTCCATAATAAAAATGGTATAAAAGACCTAGTAATAATGCTCCCACCATCTTAAAAAGTAAAGCAGGTAGAAAGTATTTTCTATTAAACTCATTGGTCACAAAATTTCTAACTCCTAATGCAACCATTAGTAAGATGAGTGCAACTATAAACCCAATAATTATATCTTTAAAATACAAACTTTAGTTATTTTTTTGTGAAGATAAAAAAAGCCCTGCATACTTAAATACAGGGCTTAACTTTTATTTTATAACAATCTCTTAGTTTAAATTATCTAAAACAGCCATTACTTCTTTTACATGACCCCTCGATACTTCTAACATTTCTTTTTCATCGGCATTTAGCTCAAGCTCCAGTACTTTTTCAACACCATTTTTACCTAAAATAACAGGAACGCCTAAATAACAATCGTCAATGCCGTACTCTCCATCTAGTTTAATGCAAACTGGGAATACCCTGCGCTGATCTCTAATAATAGCTTCTACCATTTGAGCCGCAGCTGCACCTGGTGCGTACCAAGCAGAAGTGCCCATTAGTTTAACAAGCTCGCCTCCGCCAAATTTGGTGCGCTCAATAATGGCCTCTAATTCTTCTTTACCAATTAACTCCGTAACAGGAATGCCGCCTACGGTTGTATAACGTGGCAATGGCACCATGGTATCGCCATGCCCACCCATTAATACTGCCTGAATATCTTTTGGAGACACATCCAACGCTTCTGCCAAAAAGGCTCTATAACGAGCAGTGTCTAAAATGCCAGCCATACCAATTACCTTTGTTTTTGGTAATTTAGACGATAAATGCGCTTGGTATGTCATTACATCTAAAGGGTTAGAAACAATGATTAAAATAGCGTCTGGAGAATGTTGAATCACACTTTCAGTTACCGACTTTACAATGCCTGCATTGGTCTGAATTAGGTCATCGCGTGTCATACCTGGCTTACGAGGCAACCCAGATGTTATCACAACTACATCAGAACCAGCAGTTTTGCTGTAATCACCGGTAGTGCCGATAGTACGAGTATCATATAAATTGATTGGTGCCTTTTGAAAAATATCTAACGCTTTTCCTTCGGCTACGCCTTCTTTAATATCAACCAAAACTACTTCATTAGCAATTTCGCGATAAGCCAAAACATCGGCACAGGTTGCTCCTACATTGCCTGCTCCTACTACAGTTACTTTCATGTGTTTTAAAATTTAATTTTGTTTGTAAATATTGCCCCAATAGCAACAAAAAATACTATAACAAAAATACAAAATGAAACCCACATTTTATTGGCTTCAAAACGAATAAAATAAGGAAAGAAGAGGGGGTGTTAACATAACAAAAAAAGATAGCCGATTTATGGTTTGTGATGATACACGTTTGACATATAAAAAAAGCCTTCTGCCTCTCGATATGTTTTTAAAATATCGCCATTTACATCGTGGTATAAATTAGCTGCAGCCTCCAGCATTTTTACCTTTATTTTAATATTTGAGGCAAAAATATCATAAATGCTCACTTGGGGCAAAACATACATAGTAGAATTATCGCTTAATGAAACTGCATTTGCCAAACGCTTTTTTTCTTTAAGAATACATGTTTCTCCAAAAATACTACCACTATCTAAATGAGTGATTACCTCTACACTTTTTTCGTTGTCTAAGGTAAGTGCTACCTCCCCATCTGTTAAAATATAAAGTGCATGGGCCGGATCGTTTCTTAAAAATACAATTTCGTCTTTAGCATACGTGCGTTTGTGCAAATGAGGTAAAAAAAGGGCGCGTTCGTCTTTGGTTAAGGAGGAAAACAAAATAAGGTTGCCTAAGAAAGACAACATTTTGAGCTCATCAACTTCGTATGTTTTTTTAAAAGGGTTAAACATTATTACTTAAGGGTTAGCTCATAAATACGTTTTGTTGCTTCTGTAATTTTAAAACGGTCGCTAATTCTGTAATTTAATAGGGCTACAATTTCATTTTGTGAAACTAAAACCCAAAGCTTGCCTTTCAAGTTTACAGGAATTTTAGCATCAATCATAAAGTCGCTTAACTTTTTTTTGCCTTTCATACCTAAAGGATAAAACACATCGCCTTGTTTCCAGTGCCGTAACACTAACGGAAACTTGAGTTTATCTTTATCTAAAGCTACTATTTTAGGAGATGGTACAATGGTATATTGCTTATTAGCAATGGTTTTACAACTTATTTCGAGGGTATTGGTTTTTAAACTATTTTGAGATTCATTAAGTGTATAAATTACATTTTCTTGGCTTAGAGGAGATACAATAAGATGAGACCTATCTAAATTAGCCACATAGCTGGCTGAATAAAATAATTTACCAGGCAAGCCATGTATAGATGATATAATAGCTTGCGTTTGCAAATAA
Source organism: Cyclobacteriaceae bacterium (assembly GCA_026989535.1). Classification (GTDB taxonomy): domain Bacteria; phylum Bacteroidota; class Bacteroidia; order Cytophagales; family Cyclobacteriaceae; genus JAKISE01. Next base: position 28,478 of record JALSJD010000185.1, on the reverse strand, counting down.
GTAAACCCAAACGGCTTTAAAATTTTATAGAGCACATAAGTATTGCCAGGTATTGCCTCTAAAGTTTTTAGGTCAACCAGCACATCTTCTTGTCTTTTTTTTACGAGCAAGGGTAAAACCAACTCTAATGCGTGCTTTAAAAACACCTCTGCTTCTAACACTCGTTGGCTGGCATTATAGATAGATTCTTGTGCTTTGGGGTTTATTTCTTCCAAAACCGGTAGTACCAGATGCCTAATTTTATTTCTACTATATTTTACTGCCTCATTGGAGCTGTCCTCTCTCCAAGCAAGCTTTCGGCTGGTAGCATATTTAATAATTTGTGTTCGTGTAGCAAAAAGCAGCGGCCTTACCAAGTGGCCAACTACTGGTTTTATGCCATGCAACCCCTCAATACCTGTGCCTTTTGTTAAGTTAAACAAAATAGTTTCTGCTACATCTCCTTTATGATGCCCCGTAAAAATATAATCATACGAAAACTCTTTTCTAATTTTTTCAAACCACGAATACCTAAGTGCTCTAGCAGCCATTTGGATTGAAACACCCCGTGATTTAGCTATTTGTTCTGTATCAAAAGAGGTTGTATAAATTTTAACGCCAAATTCATACGCCAGCTTTTCTACAAATGCTTGATCTGCGTTAGCCTCTTTACCACGCAAATTAAAATTACAATGTGCAAGGGCAAAATCAATAGCAGCTTCTTTTAGCAAGTAGCTTAAAACAACCGAATCTACTCCACCGCTTATGGCTACCAAAAAATTTGCTTTATTGGCAATATTATTGCTTTTAAAAAATGAAAAAAGTTTTTCAACCATAACTCAAAAATATACAGGACACCTCTATTAATTGCTTGTCCCCTCTGGCTTTTTCTGAGGTTTGTGATCGAGGCGTGGTTTCAAAGGCAGGCTGGTTGCCTGGCTAGAAAGCACAACGAAGCGCACGATCCTCAGAAAAAGCCCCTTGGGTTAGGTTAAAGCACTTATCTGCTTCGTTATAATCGACAAAAAGGCAACCAGCCTTCTTTGTCGATATAGCCTAATCAATTTCTTCCGTTATTTGAGTGTACTATGTATTAGCTTTGAAACTTTATTAAAATAACTCTTTATTAATAGATGCGCTTTCTAATTATCACGCTTTTTGCCTTCTTTATTATGAGTACTAATGTGAGTGCTCAAAAAAAAATTAAGCTTGAGAAAGCTGGGAATTTAACAGGGAAACGAAAGGACGGGGTTAATTATACCATAGTCACTGATAATGTTAAATTTACGCACAAAGGCACCATCTTTTACTGCGATTCTGCTGTACTTGTTAAAAAAACTAATTATTTAGATGCCTATGGGCATGTAAAAATAATAGATGGCGATTCGATAATTGTAACAGCCCAAACTTTACACTACGATGGCAATACAAAAATTGCAAAGCTTAGGAGCAATGTAGTTCTTACCAAGCTAGACCAAATGCAGCTATTTACCGATTTTTTAGATTATGATAGAAATACCAAAATAGCTACTTATTTTAATAAAGGCAAAGTGGTTGACTCCACCAACATACTTACCAGTGAAAAAGGATACTTCAATACAAATTCTAACTTTTCTTCTTTTAAAACTAATGTGGTTGGCACTAATAAAGAAAAAACCTTACAATCAGATACCCTAGTGTATAACACCAAAACGGGCATCGTATATTTTGTGGCGCCTACCATAATAACCGATGTTGATGGCAATGTGTTTAATTATACCGAAGGTATTTACGAAACCAAAAGAAAAAGCTCTAACCTATATAAAGGTATTGCCGAAACGGAATCGTATTATATGAAAGGCAACAAAATGATGCTGGATGATATACGCAAAGAATACACAGCTATTGGCAATGTGTATATGCTTTCTAAAAATCAAAACATCATAATTACTGGGCAAAAAGCCATTATGAACAAGGTCACAAAAACAACAAAGATTTTTGATAAGCCTTTATTAAAGATGATTGATAAGGCCGATACGCTCTATATGACTGCCGATACATTGGTTTCGATAGATGGCGATGATAATGCGAGTAAACGGCTACTCGCCTACTCCAATGTAAAAATATTTAAAAAGGATTTGCGTGGCGTAAGCGACTCAATAGCCTATTTTGTAGCCGACTCAATAATGACTTTATTTGGGGATCCTGTGCTATGGTCTGGCGAAAATCAAATGTCTGGCGATACCATTGATATTTTTTTGGAGAACAACTCACTTCATAAAATGGAACTCTACCCAAAGGCCTTTGTTGCTTCTGCAGATTCTGCCCAATATTATAATCAAATTAAAGGCAGAAGCATGGTGGCTTGGTTTAAAGAGGAGGAGTTAAGCTTAGTAAATGTGTATGGCAATGGGGAGAGTATTTTTTTTATGCGAGATGAAAAAACCCTTGCACTAGTTGGAATGAATAATATTATATGCAGTGATATTACGTTAAGATTTAAAGACCGCAAGTTAATAGACGCCTCTTTTTTGGTAAAACCAGAAGGCAAGTTTATTCCTCCACAAGAGTTAAAACCTGATGATATAAAACTAAACGGCTTTAAATGGAGGGGAGAAGAAAAGCCTGAAAAATCTGATTTGTTAGAGAATGATATTGATCAAAAAACAAAAATTGAATATCAAGAGGCAATCAAGGAGATTCCTGCCAATATCGAAAAAAGACCTGAGTTTTTGCGAGAGAAAAGACCCTCTATAAAAGAATTTAACCCAAAATAAAATATTCTTTGCTAATAGAGATATCCTTTAGGGTTAATACCAAATGTTTTGTATATTTACTAGTTGCAAGATTGCATACTAGTAAATATGAAAACCTTCTTCTACATATCTTTATTTACATTGGCATCCTCGTTGTGTTGGAGCCAAAGCCTTAAGATTGTGGACTCAAACTTACATGTAGATTCAGAGGTAGGAACTTCCACGTCCACAACTATTAAAGTTCAAAATACTTCGAATCATACTATTATGCTAGGCATTGAAAAAATCGAAGAAAGCATAAGATCGAGCCAAGTATCTGCATTTTGTATTAATAACGATTGCAGTAAAAAAAATATTGTGTCTTCAAATACAATTATTAAACTTTTTCCAGGGCAAATTTTTGAGGGGTTTTCCACCACATTAGAAACAGGTCTTGTGCCAGGCAATAGCTCCGTTACTTTTTTAATTTATAATTTATCAAACACCAATGAAAGTGTAGAAGTAGAAATTAATTACTCCATTAAAGAGAAAGCAAAAGAAGGGCTTCTTTATGCTTCTGATGTGGTTGAATTAAGTGATGTGTTTCCAAACCCTGCTACGGAAAAAGCCATTTTTAATTATAATTACTTAGACCCAGCAAGAGAAGCAAAATTGGTCATCCACAATGTATTGGGGTCAGTTATTAGTGAATTCAAACTATCCCCCTATGAAACGCGCTTAAGCATACCTGTAATTTCATATAACCCAGGGGTGTATTTTTATACGCTTTACATCGAAAATGAAGGTGTTGCCACAAAAAAAATGGTGGTTAGAAAGTAATCTTCTAATATTCTTCCAAAAATTCCGTTATCATCTTTGTTAATCATACGGGCTCCTCTATTAATTACCAGAGGGCAAAATTAATTAATTAGAGATGCCTGTATTCATTTTAATCAGTAGTCTGCTATATTTGCACCCTTATGCGAAAATCTGCACTTTTTAAAACTGTATTTTCCTTAGTTTTATTGTATTTAACAGCGTCTTGTAGCGAATTTCGAAAGATTCAAAAAAGTGACGATTGGAAGCTGAAATACACTAAAGCGATGGAGTATTATGAAAAAGGAGACTATTTCAGATCCATATCACTTTTTGAAGAAGTTTTGCCTGTTACCAGAGGGAAATCCGAAGGCGAAAAAGTACAGTTTTATTATGCTTATGCACATTTTAAGGATCAACAGTATATTTTAAGTGCACATTATTTTAAAACATTTTACGAAACTTACGCAAGAAGTGAGTTTGCCGCTGAAGCACAATTTATGTATGCCTATTCATTATACATGGATTCGCCTATTTATTCGTTAGATCAAACCAGTACAAGAGACGCCATTGATGCGCTTCAAGCCTATATAAATAGAAACCCGGAAAGTGAATTTATGGAACAAGCCAATGCAATAATTCAAGAATTGCAAATTAAGCTTGAAACAAAGGCCTATCAAAATGCCAAGGAATATTACAAAATTGGGCTTTTAAAGAGCGCCAAGGTTGCTTTTGAGAATTTTGCCAAAGATTACCCTGATTCAAAATACAACGAAGAGTTGAAATATTTAAAAATAGAGGCTATCTTTAAGGTTGCACAAAAGAGTATTCCATCTAAACAAAAGCAAAGATTCAAAGAGGTTATCGAGTTATATGAAGAATTTGTTGACCGCTACCCTCAAAGTGAATTTCAAAATCATGCAGATAAATATTATAATTCTGCCCTACATCATTTAGAAAAAAAAATATCATAAAAATTATGTCATCACAAGCATCTTTAAAAACAAGAGACATTCAAGGATTTACCGAAGAAACAGATAATATATATGAGTCTGTTACCATTATTTCTAAAAGAGCTCGCCAAATTTCGGCTACTGTAAAGGATGAGCTAAGTTCTAAATTAGCAGAATTTGCTTCTACAGTTGATAACCTCGAAGAAATATTTGAAAATAGAGAGCAAATCGAGATTTCGAGGTTCTACGAAAGAATGCCTAAGCCAACTAATTTAGCAACTGACGAATTTTTGGAAGGAGAGCTCACGCATCGATTAAAAGAAGAAACCGAAGAATCGGAACTTTAAAGCAGTTTACTTTATTTTTACCATATGCTCCAAGGGAAAAAAATTATTTTAGGAGTATGTGGTGGAATTGCTGCATACAAATCGGCCTTATTGGTAAGGTTACTTAAAAAACTAGGAGCAGAAGTGCAGGTTATCATGACCCCTTCTGCTCATGCTTTTATTACCCCACTTACGCTTTCTACCTTAAGCAACAAACCTGTGCTAACTCATTTTCAAAAAGAGAAGCAAGGCACTTGGAACAATCATGTTGAGTTGGGTCTTTGGGCTGATTTACTAATTATAGCCCCTGCCACAGCTAATACGCTTGCCAAAATGGCCAATGGCCAAAGTGATAATTTATTAGTTACCACCTACCTTTCTGCTAGGTGCCCAGTAATTATTGCCCCTGCCATGGATCTTGATATGCACACCCATCCTACTACTACTACTAACTTACATATCTTAAAAAAACATGGTGTTTTAATAATAGATGCTGAAGAGGGCGAATTAGCGAGCGGATTAGAGGGCAAGGGAAGAATGGCTGAGCCGGAAAATATATTGGCTCAAATTAATGCTCAATTTAAAACGGGCAGTAAACTAGCCGAAAAAAAAGTGCTTATAACTGCCGGCCCTACTTACGAAGCCATAGACCCCGTACGATTTATTGGCAACCACTCTTCTGGTAAAATGGGGTTAGCCTTGGCAAAAGAGGCGCAAAACCAAGGCGCTAATGTTACATTAATAATTGGGCCCAATAGCTTAGATACAAGTGTTATTAAAAATGTAATTAAAGTAACCAGCTCTAATGAAATGTATGAGGCTTGCAGCAAGGTTTATGGAGGCACCGATATTGCTATTTTTGCAGCAGCCGTAGCTGATTATTCTCCAAGCAAAATTTCCAATCAGAAAATAAAAAAACAATCAGAAAACATTTCGCTAGCGCTTTCTAAAACAATAGATATTGCCCAAACCCTCGGAAAGTTAAAAAAGAAAGGCCAGTTTAATGTAGGGTTTGCTTTAGAAACCGAAAATGAGCTTGTAAACGCCCAAGATAAGTTGGCAAAGAAAAAATTTGATTTGGTGGTGCTAAATTCATTAAATGATACAGGTGCGGGATTCAAAGGAGACACAAACCAAATAACAATCATTGACAAACCAAATAATAGTCGAAAATTTGAGTTAAAGACTAAAACACAAGTTGCTAAAGACATTCTGCATGAAATCGAAATTCGCCTCTAAGCATATCATAATTTTACTCCTTTTAGGCGTACACACCCTTAAGGGTTATGCACAAGACTTAAATTGTGATGTAGTTATTGATGCCCAACGAATTGAAACTTCTGAAACCAGAGTTTTTGAAGATATGGAACTTGCCTTCGAGAATTTTTTAAACACCCGTGAGTGGACTACCAATCAAATTGAACCCCAAGAACGTATAAAATGTAGCATAACTATTACATTAAATGAAATGCCAAGTATTGGCACTTTTAAAGCAACCGTTCAAATACGATCAGCCAGACCCATCTATAATACCACCTATGAATCCATCATTTTTAATTTTGCCGATAGAGATTGGTCTTTTGAATACGTTGAATCGTTACCAATGAATTTTAATGAGAACGACTACTTAACCAATTTAACCTCTATGTTGGCGTATTATGCCTATATTATAATTGGGCTAGACTACGATTCATTTGGTGAACTTGCGGGGTCTCCATATTTTACCAAAGCACTCAATATTGTAACCAATGCCTCACAAGGAGGAAGGCCCGGTTGGGGAGCCCTCCAAAGTACTCGAAATAGGTATGCACTTGTTAACGATATTACCAATCTGCAAATAGAAGACCTTAGAATTGGTTATTATAAATACCACCGGTTGGGGCTTGATGTGTTTGAAACTAACCCAGAAGAGTGCAGAAAGCAAATATTAGTAGTACTCGAAAGTATTAGAAAAATAAAAAATAGGTACCCAACCTCTATTTTTGTTATTAGCTTTTTTGATGCCAAATCAGAAGAACTCGTAAATATTTTTGCAGATGCCACCATTCAGGAAAAACGGCAAGCCTATAATTTACTTATTGAGCTAAACCCGATTAAAGAAGATATTTTTAAAGAAATATTGGAGTAGGGTAAGAATTGGCAATTACAATTGCTTTAAATATTTTCTTTGTAAGAATATTCGATTATTTTGCATTTGTAAAACATTATTGATCTTAGGGATTGTTCTAAAAATTTAACCCCATTTTTATATAAATGCTCGCCCACCTTACCATACAAAATTATGCCCTTATCGAATCGCTCGAAATGAGCCCTTCGAGCAAGCTTAACATAATTACAGGTGAAACAGGGGCTGGCAAATCAATAATGCTGGGTGCGATTGGACTGCTTTTAGGTAAGCGGGCAGACACCAAGGTGCTTTTAAATGAAGGTCAAAAATGTATTATTGAAGGGCTTTTTAATATTGAAGCCTACGATTTGGGTGTTTTTTTTAAAGAACAAGAATTAGATTACGAAAATGAAACCTCCATTCGAAGAGAAATAACTCCGGCAGGCAAGTCTCGGGCATTTGTAAACGACACGCCCGTAAACCTTGATACACTCAAAAAGCTGGGCAATTATTTAATGGATGTGCACTCTCAAAATGAAACACTCCAATTGGGTGCTGCTGATTTTCAACTTGATATAATCGATGCTTTTTCTGGAAGTCAGCCGCTAGTAAAAGAGTATCAAACGCTTTATGCCGATTTTAAAGAGAAAGAAGCGGCCTATAATCAGCTATTAAACGATGGGGCGGAGTTAAAAAAAGAAGCTGATTATAATGCGTTTTTGTTAAACGAATTGGTTAATCTCAATTTAAAAGAAGAAGAACAAGAACCGTTAGAGGGCGAATTGAGGGTGCTTGAAAACGCAGAGGAGATTAAACAACGATTAAATGAAGCACTCCAAAGTTTAAACGATACGCAGTTTGGAGCCCTCGAACGATTACAATCGGTAAAGCTTTTATTAACCCAACTAACCAGTTATGGGACTCAATTCGAAAAATTAGACCAGCATTTTGAACAAGCATTTATCGAACTTAAAGAACTCACACGCGAACTTGAGAATGAGGAAGAGGGTGTTTCTGTGGATTTTGCACGAACTGAAGAAGTTCAACAGCGACTGAGTACCATCTATCAACTACAAAAAAAACATCAGGTAACTACCATTAAAGGGTTGCTGGCTATTCAACAAAATCTGGAGGAAAAAACATTTGCCGCAAGCAATTTAGACGAAGCAAAAGAAAGAGCAAAAACTTTACTTGATGAATCCGCACAAAAGGCAGATTCAATAGCCCAAAAATTGAGTAAAAAACGCCTGGAGAGCATACCCTCATTTACTAGTTCTATTAAAGCGCTACTTGCACCCTTAGGCATACCAAATGCAAGCATCACGGTAAACTCAGCACTAAAACCCTTTGGGTCACGAGGCATTAACGACCTCAATATTTTATTTAGTGCCAATAAAGGGGTTGCGCCTCAATCGTTAAAACAGGTGGCCTCTGGGGGCGAATTTTCGAGGCTAATGTTTTGCATTAAATATTTATTAGCAGACAAAACTGCTTTGCCCACCATTGTTTTTGATGAAATTGACACGGGTATTTCAGGAGAAATTGCCTTAAAGATGGGAGCTATGATGCAGAAAATGGCCAATAACCATCAAGTTATTGCCATTAGCCACCTGCCGCAAATTGCAGCCAAAGGCGACACCCATTATTTTGTGTATAAAGATAACTCAAGCACTCGTGCTATTAGTAGCATAAAAAAACTCTCTACTGATGAAAGCATCGAAGCCATTGCCCAAATGATTGGTGGGGACAGCGCTTCTGAAAACGCCTACAAAAGTGCTCGCGAACTGATGCAAAACTAAACGAAAGTCATATTTTCAATACTTCCTAACATTAAAAATCCTCCGAACTGATAGCTATTAAGTCTATCGTTCGAAGGATTTTACTTCTATTAGTTGGCTTGTTGATTCAAAAGAACAGCCTTTAAATCAACTTGCAAGGCGAAAATCGGTGAACTGCGGTTTTTAGAGGTGAGCTGCACATAACCTTGTTCAATTGATAATTGCTGATGATTCAAAGAGTGGTTTTCTCCAAAAAAATTGAAGATGTTATAAACCTGATAGCTTTAGGTCGAACTCTGTCAATCAATGGGCAACCCCCAATTATCTGTTTTGACACCTTTTGTTTAAGGAAATCACATCCGATGGAGCGTCATTCAGAGGGCTCCGCCCGAAGCCTGCCTTGCCGCCTGTCCGCCTTTGGGGGGCTAGGCAGGAATCTCTTATAAGAGGCATACTAATTTGGACTCGGTTGAGTCCCAGAGATTACCGGGTCTGACACCCGATAATGACGAAGACACTAGAGTTATACAAAAGGTTATAACGTAAAAATCCTCCGAACTGATAGCTATTAAGTCTATCGCTCGAAGGATTTTACTTCTATTAGTTGGCTTGTTGATTCAAAAGAACGCCCTTTAAATCAATTTGCAAGGTGAAAATCGATGAGCTGCGGTTTTTAGAGGTGAACTGCAACTATGGGATGATGAGTTTATTCTAATAGAGCGTCTTCAAAAACAACTTTCAATGTTTAGGAAAGAAAAAAGGGTTAGGAGTTCTAGCCAACATGTTAATTCTCCTTACCTTTAACTTCTATGAGCAAGCCAACTAAAAAACTATTTTTGTTAGATGCGTATGCATTAATTTACAGAGCCCATTTTGCCTTTAGCAAAAACCCACGCATAAGCTCTAAGGGGCTTAATACTGGTGTAATGATGGGTTTTACCAACTCATTGCTAGAAATTATCAACAAACAAAAGCCCACGCATATAGCGGTAGCTTTTGATACGCCTAAACCCACTTTTAGGCATATTCAGTATCCGGCTTATAAGGCACATAGAGATGCCACTCCCGAAGATATTAAAACTGGTGTGCCTTATGTAAAACAAATTATTGAAGCTTTTAATATCCCTATTGTAGAAAAAGAAGGGTTTGAAGCAGATGATGTGGTAGGGACTATTGCAAAACAAGCTGCCAAAGATGGGTTTGAAGTTTTTATGATGACCCCGGATAAAGATTTTGCACAACTGGTGGAAGAGCATATTTATTTATACAAACCTGCTTTTATGGGCAATGGGGTGGCCATTATGGGCGTACCCGAAGTGCTTGAAAAATGGGATATTGAACGCATAGATCAGGTAAGAGATATACTTGGTTTGCATGGTGATGCTTCTGATAATATCCCTGGAATTCCGGGTGTTGGGGCTAAAACGGCTGTAAAATATTTAAAGGCTTATGGCTCCATCGAGGGCCTTATAAAACATGTGCATGAGCTAAAAGGGAAAGCCAAAGAAAATGTAGAAAAATTTGGAGAACAAGGGTTGCTCTCCAAGGATTTAGCCACCATTAAAATTGATGTACCTGTTGCCTATTCTTTGGATGAGATGGAATACACAGGCCCTGATGAAGAAAAAGTAAAAGCCCTTTTTGAAGAACTCGAATTTAGGACTTTAGCCAAACGATTATTTGGGGGAGAAGCTGAGGTAAAAACAGGCTCTTCCAAACCTGACAACGCACCTCAGCTATCTATGTTTGGCAGCACCTCAGAACCCAGTGGAGAAGAAGTAGCCAGTGTAATTAAGCCCAAAGAGACTATTGAAACCAAGGAGCATAATTATCACCTCATTCAAACAAAAGACGAAGCCAAATATTTGGTCGATTATCTTTTACTTCAAAAAGAATTTTGCTTCGATACCGAAACCACTAACATAAGTGCGGTGGAAGCTGAGTTGGTAGGTCTATCCTTTAGCTATGTAACCGGAGAAGCTTATTATGTGCCTGTGAGCGAAGATTTTGAGGAAGTTAAAGCGCTCTTAGCCATTTTTGAACCTGCCTTTGGTAACGAATCGATTCGTAAAATAGGCCAAAATTTAAAATACGATATTTTGGTGCTCAAAAAATATGGTGTTAAAGTTAAGGGCCCTTTATTCGATACGATGTTAGCCCATTACTTAATCGATCCGGACTCTAAGCATGGAATGGACGTGCTGGCCGAAAACTTTTTAAACTACACCCCAATCTCCATCAAAACCTTAATTGGAGGGCGTAGTTTACCCAAAACCATGCGCGATGTACCGCTTGATAAAATAGTAGAATATGCAGCCGAAGATGCAGACATCACCCTGCAGTTAAAAGAAAAAATAGAACCCCTCATTACCGACCCCAACATTAAAAAACTACTCAACGAAGTAGAATTACCCTTGGTGCGGGTTTTGGCCAATGTAGAGTTTAACGGTGTTAAAATAGATGAGGGTGTTTTAAAAACGATGTCGGGAGAGTTAGAGGAAGAATCTATTAACGTGCGAGACCGTATTTATGAATTGGCCGGAGAAGAATTTAATATTGCTTCGCCCAAACAACTAGGCGTTATTTTATTCGACAAACTACAACTTGTTGATAAACCAAAAAAGACCAAAACAGGGCAATACGCTACTGGGGAAGAAATTCTATCTCGGTTAGAAAACCAGCACGAAATTGCACGCAAGATTCTTGAATTTAGGGAATTGCAAAAACTTAAATCTACGTATGTAGATGCCTTGCCCCAAATGGTGAGTAGCTACGATGGCCTTATCCACACTAATTACAGCCAAACAGTGGCTGCCACAGGGCGGTTAAGTTCGCTTAATCCTAACCTACAAAACATACCTATTAGAACACCCAAAGGAAGAGAAATACGGAAAGCTTTTGTGCCTATTGCTGATGACAGGCTGATATTATCGGCCGATTACAGCCAAATAGAACTACGTATAATGGCCGCCTTTGCGGGTGATACCCATATGATTGAGGCTTTTAAAAATGGCAGAGATATTCATGCAACCACAGCGAGTAAAATATTTAAAGTTGCCTTAGAAGACGTTACTGCTGAAATGAGAAGCAAGGCTAAATCGGCCAATTTTGGCATTATTTATGGCATTTCGGCCTTTGGGTTATCGCAAAATATGAACATCCCTCGCAAAGAAGCTGCCGAAATAATTGAAAGTTATTTTACGGAGTTTCCGGCCATTAAAAGTTATATGGATAAGGTAGTAAACGAAGCTCGAGATAACGGATATGTGGCTACCATATTGGGCAGGAAAAGATATTTAAGAGATATTAATTCGAGAAATGCCGTAATGCGAGGGTTTGCTGAACGCAATGCAATAAATGCCCCCATCCAAGGAACCGCAGCCGATATAATTAAAGTGGCCATGATTAATATTGATGCCTGGATGCAAAAAGAAAAAGTTAAGTCAAAAATGATTATGCAGGTACATGATGAACTCGTATTTGACGTGCCTAAACCCGAAGTAGAATTAATGAAATCAACTATTGAAAAGTTAATGAAAGAAGCCTTGCCGATTGAAGTGCCAATGGAAGTTGGTATGGGTGTTGGAGCTAATTGGTTAGAGGCTCATTAAACTATAAATATGTTTAGGCTCATTATTGCTCCACTATTTGGCTGGCTGTTTTTAATAATTAAGCACAGAAGCCAAAGCGGTGCAAAAAAAGAAAGAGATGCTAAGTATGGAGGGGATTATGGTGTTGTGGGCATAGTTGTAATGTTGAACACAATTGCCGGAGTTGGGGCTTTAATTATGGTTATACTCGTACTCTTCTTTCTTTATAAGTTGGTTTTGGCACATTATACAATAGTATTTTTAACTAAATAGTGTCTGTTCATAAAGTCCGCTATCTTCGTTATGCTCATTTAAAAAATGCTCATCCCGAGCATCAGGGCTTCGTTTTTTTAAATTTCACAAGCCCTTGCCCACCGTACTTTGTAACTAAGGGAGGCGATGCTTGATAGCAAACTTTCTGAACTAGACACCGACTTTGTGGACGGACTCTAATTAGCGTTTTTTTTCATTCCCATTCCTTTTTTACCTCCTCTGTGCATTTTTTCAAAACGCTCCGCAAACCAATCGGGTGACTGCAACTCATTATCGTAAATAAATTCAGCAATGGTTTTTAAATCAGCTTCGCTTGTTGCAGGTTTTGGCATTATCTTAAAACGTTTAACAGCTCCTTTCATCAATGATTTTTCTTCGGTAGGGTTTGCTCCCCAAGTTACCATCCTTTCAACAAATTCTTCTTTGGTAGAAAAACGCTGACTATAAAACCATTTAACCGCTTGCATTGGAGGTGCTATAATAGCATCGTGAGAGGCCCCACCACCATGGCAAATAAGGCATTGTGATTTAAGTAATATATAGCTTGCTGATACTGTATCAATGGCTGCAATTACTTCAGATGCAACAACCTTTTCACCTACCTCTGTCACAGCCTCTTTGTTTTCAGAAGAGGACGATCCACAAGAGAAAAATGCTGCTGTGATTCCTAAAAATAGTAATAATTTAATTTTCATCTTATAAAATAGTTTGATTAATCCTCAATTATACATTAGAAAATCTATTTCGTAGCTAAGCTAAGGAATTGTAAAGAAATAACTCATCGTTTTGACTTTTTCTCATCGTTAAATTTTTAAACCGTAGCTACGGCTACGCTGGAAAATTTTGCCTCGATAAAGAAAAAAATAAATGCGTCAATTTCAACGACTTATTTCTTTACAATTCCTTAGTGTTTGTTCATAAACAAACACTTATGCCATATTTCCTTCAAACCAGTCTTCTATTTTCGCTTTTTGCTTGGTGTCAAAATTGCCTCCCTTATAGTTAAACTCATTGGTGTGTAAATCGTACGCATATTCTTTGCCCCATGCTTCAAAATTAGCGGCTAATTGCTCAATCGCATCCACTATAAATTCAAGCTCCGCATTGGGCATCGTTGGGTGGATTGACATGCGAATCCAACCCGGTTTATTGGTCATGTCGCCATGGGTAACAGCCGATGTTATGGCATTAGACGTTTCTTCATCTACGTGCAATAAATAGTGGCCATAAGTACCCGCACAAGAGCAACCACCTCGCATTTGTATGCCAAAACGATCGTTTAATAACCGAACACCTAAATTATAATGAAGCTTATCAATGTAAAAAGAAAGCACGCCTAACCTATCTTTAAAATTATCAGCCAAAATATGTAAGCCGGCTATGGCTTTCATTCGATCCCAAATAAGGTCAATTTGCTCTTCCTCCCTTGCTTTAATTTTATCGGTGCCCATCTCCTCTTTTACCTTTACACAAAGTGCCGTTTTTATGGTTTGCAAAAAGGCAGGTGTACCTCCATCCTCACGCATTTCAATGTCGTCAAGGTATTTGTGCAAACCCCAAGGGTTAGTCCAATCCACGGTGCCTCCACCAGGGTTGTCGGGCACTTCATTATTATATAAATCTTTATTAAAAATAAGCACGCCTGCTGTGCCAGGGCCACCCAAAAATTTATGAGGCGAAAAGAAAATCGCATCTAAATATTGTGCTTCTTTTTTGGGGTGCATATTAATATCGATGTAGGGAGCAGAGCAAGCAAAATCAACAAAGCAATACCCTCCAACCTTATGAATCATTTCGGCAATTTCGAAATAAGGCGTTATAATGCCTGTAACATTTGAACAAGAAGTAATGGCGGCATATTTTGTTTTACGATTTTTGTACTTTTCTAATAACTGTGCAAAACTGTTTAAATCAACATAACCCTCCGAATTAGGGCTAATAATCTCTACATCCGCTAGGGTTTCTAACCAAGAGGTTTGATTGGAGTGGTGCTCCATATGGGTAATAAATACGATTGGCCTATCTTCTTCTGCCACTTTTATAAACTTGCGGTGCTTTTCATATACCTTAAGTCCTAAAATGCGCTGAAACTTATTAACCACGCCCGTCATGCCAGAGTTGGAAGAAATCATTACATCTTCAGCAGAAGCATTCACATGTTTTTTTACAATATCCATTGCTTTATGATACGCCACTGTCATAGACGACCCCGTAACATTCGTTTCGGTATGGGTATTGCCTACCATCGGGTAAAACTTCTCGCTTAACTTGTCTTCTACTGGACCATATATTCTTCCGCTGGCAGTCCAATCAGAATAGATTATTTGCTTTTCTCCGTAAGGACTTTCAAATTTTTTATTCTCTCCAATTATATTCTTTCTGTACTTTTCAAAATGTTCTTCAAGCATAATAAGTAAGGGCTGAACTGAATTACAAATGTACACTAGAATCTCAATATTTATGTGATTTGGATTACTTGCTGCGCCAACTTTACGTGAGCAATTTGCGGTCTAAGTCTTATTATCTATCTTTAAAAAATATTCAATAATTATTATGAAAAATATTCTACTTGCTTTAATCCTTTTGGCTCCTTTGTACAGCTTTGGTCAAATAACTTGGGGTGCAAAAGGAGGCGCAAATATTACAACCTTGGGTAAATTTGGCTCGGGCAATACGCCCCAATTAAGAATGCACGCTGGGTTTTATTACCAGCAAAGAGTTGAACAACGTTTTGGGCTTGTTGCTGAATTGCATTATTCTATGCAAGGAGCTAGGGCCGCCAATATTAGCAGAAGGTATTTGGCTTATAATTATTTAAACCTCCCCCTGCTTATTAAATTTTATAATCAAAATGATGTGTATTTTGAAATTGGTCCTCAGCTTGGCTATTTACTTTTTGCCAATTTACATGATGATGGTTTTACCCAAAGCATAACATCGCAGGTTAAACGGTTTGATTTTACAGGCTTAATTGGTGGAGGCAAAGACACTGATTTTGGTAATTACGGAGTTAGAGCAGGAGTTGGATTTACCAATACTTCGGGTGGCTCGGTAGGTAATGCAGTAGTTTTTAGAAACATTTTCTTGCAACTTTACGTTGGATTTACTTTAGGGCAACTCAACGAATAAAAGCCCTCGGTCACTCAAAAACAACAACATGAACACTATTGGAAACGTGCTTTGGATAGTACTCGGAGGCTTTTTTGTATTTATTATCTACCTCTTCGGCAGCTTACTATTAATAATAACCATCATTGGTATTCCGTTTGGCATTCAAACCCTTAAAATGGCGGGCTTGGCACTATTGCCCTTTGGCAAGGAGGCGGTGCAAGGGCAACGTTCCGGTGGGTGTTTATACCTTATTATGAATGTGATTTGGCTATTATTTGCTGGTATAGAGCTTGCAATAATCCATTTGGTTTTAGCCTTATTGTTCGGAATTACTATTATTGGTATTCCGTTTGCTCAACAACATTTAAAATTAGCCTACCTTGCTTTAGTGCCTTTTGGCATGGATATTAAAATAAAAAACTAATCGCCTCTGGCTTTTGCAAATTCTCGGTGTCTCTTATTATCAAAATGCACTCAATTGATGTTGGCTTTTTATTCTGTATCAGAATAATTCGATACCCAATCCTTCTTTCTACTTTTACACAGTGAAGAAAAAAGACATCCATTCGCTTTATTTTATTGCCATTATACCCGATGAGCCATTACAAACGGAGTTAATGAAGCTAAAACAATGGGTTTTTAGCAAAGTAGGCTCCAAAGGTGCACTGCGTTCGCCTGCCCATATAACCCTGCTAATGCCTTTTAAATGGAAAACAGCAAAGGAAGCACAGCTCTTTGCGAGTCTTCGCAAATTGACCTCTTCAATGGCTAAGTTCGATGTGTTACTGCCTAATTTTAATTGCTTTGAGCCTCGTGTAATTTATGTAAATGTAGAAAACACGGATGCGCTTACAGAGGCAAAAAACCAAGTGCTAAAAATGGCTCGGCAAGAGTTAAAGCTCCATTTTTTAAAAGACATTAGGGGGTTTCACCCTCATATTACCATTGCTTTTAGAGATTTAAAAAAACCACAATTTTACCAATTATGGGCGCATTTTAAAACTAAACCCTTTGAAGCAATTTTTAAGGCAAACGCTATTGCATTGCTTAAGCATAACGGCAAAAAATGGGATGTGTACAAGAAATTTGAGCTAAATTAACGCCCACACTAAACAGCGAGGGGGTTAAAGGTATAAAAATTTCCATGGCCTACCGAGACAAATTTTTGATTTGGCTCTATCACCCTATGCTGTTTTAGCGCTTGTTGCCAACCGTTTTAATATTCAATTCGGTATGATAAAGTGGTTCAAACACAGCGAACATATAAAGACGTTCATAGCCTATTCCAACTGTCAAATTAGGTCGATAAAAATGCTTGGAAAAATCAATGTCAAGCTGCCATAAATTTTGCAGATATTAACCCTCGACAGACAAGCTAATTGCAAAGCAAAAAAACTTAGTGATCCCTAAGAAAGCACCACCAGCTCTTGTTTTTTCGGCATTTGTTAGTTTTCTCAATTGATTAGAATATCCTACAGTCCACAAAATTCCAAATAGTCCAAACGAAAAGGCTAGCTTAAATTCTTTGAATTTATCATTAACTATAGAGAACTTTTGAAACCCTCCCATAAGGCCAATACCAAAATTGCCAATTGTAAAAAGGTAAGGAGTTTGGTTTTTCACTTTAAACCCAATAGACGTGAAAAGGTCGCCAAAAGAGACTTTTTTGGTTTTGGGTGTTTTCGGAGTGGACTCTTTTTTATAAAGTTAAACAATTGCGACAATTTGAAATGCATCCCTGTCTTACAAATTGTTTTAATGTATATTAGTAGATTATAATTGAAGTTTTAACTTTAATTAATAATAGTTTAGATATTTGCATTATGATTATTGCTCAAAATAAGCTTGGGACTACTGTTTATAACAAAAACAACAAAATGCTTGTTTCTGTATATAAAGGTCGCATTACAATCGGGTTAGCCCTTGAGCATTTGGCAAGCATAGTTGAATTCTATAAGAATAATGAAGTACTTGGCTCTGTAGTTGATATAAAGGAAATGTATGGATCCTTTGCTAAAATATTTGAGTACATGAAAGAGACTTACTATCCCGTTGCAATTAAAAGTGGCTTAAAATGTCAGGGGTTTGTTGTTTCGGAAGACTTGATTGTTAATAACCTTAGCTCAAAACTAAAAGAAATGGCCACATTGTTTAATTTAAAGTCAAAAGTGTTTTCCGAAAGAGATGAAGCCGAAGCATGGATTAAATTAAGGCTTTAACATGGTTTTTTCAACGTATTTAATTTATGGCTATGATTATTACGGTTACTCAAAGTAAGATGGCAACTACTGTTTTTCATGTGAAGGAAAAAACCCTTGTTTCTGAATATGCGGGGAGAGTTAATATTGAATTAGCTCTTATACATCTAAAAGAGGTGTCTGAGTTTTATTCTGCTAATGAGGTAAGGGGTTCGATTGTGGATTTAAGTAAAGTTTTTGGGTCTTTTGCTAAGGTGCTAGATTATTTAGGCAAGGAGGCATTTCCAATAGCTAAAAAGAGTGGTTTGTGTTGTTTGTGCTATGTTGTAAAAGATGATTTAATTATGGAGAATTTAACAAATAGGTTAAAATTTGCAGTATCGTCTCATAATATTGAAGTGAATGTGCTAAAAAGCAGAGAAGAGGCAGAATTTTGGATAAAAACCCAACTTAATACACGCTATAAGTCTACTTAAATCAACTTTATCTCCAGCTCATCTAACTGCTCATTCGAAATAGGGGAAGGCGAATCAATCATTACATCTCTACCCGAGTTATTTTTAGGAAAAGCGATATAATCTCTTATTGAATCGGAACCGCCAAATAGGCTACAAAGCCTATCAAAACCAAAGGCAATGCCGCCATGAGGGGGTGCGCCATACTCAAAAGCCTCCATTAAAAAGCCAAACTGGGCTTGGGCTTCTTCTTTGGTAAAGCCTAAATGCTTAAACATTAGTGCCTGTGTTTCTTTATCATGGATACGGATGGAACCGCCACCTACTTCAACTCCGTTAATTACTAAATCGTACGCATTGGCTCTTACTGCCCCAGGGTTAGTATCTAGCAATGCCATATCGGCTTTTTGAGGCGATGTAAACGGGTGGTGCATCGCATGAAACCGTTGTGTGTCTTCGTCCCATTCGAGTAAAGGAAAATCAACGACCCAAAGTAGTTTAAATTCATCTGAATTTTTAAGCCCTAATTCATCGCCCATATATAAGCGCAATACACTTAAAGCCGAACGTGTAGGGTTGGTATCTCCACTTAAAATTAATAAGAGGTCTCCGGGTTTGGCATCCATTTTATCAGCCCAGGCTTTAAGGTCTTCTTGCGAATAGAATTTATCTACTGATGACTTAAAGCTCCCGTCTTCGTTACATTTTACATACACCAATCCTTTAGCTCCCACTTGTGGTTTACGCACAAAATCAGTTAACGCATCTAATTGTTTACGGGTATAATTGGCAGCACCTTTGGCATTTATGCCAACGATGAGTTCGGCCTCATTAAAAATGGAAAACCCTTTGCCTTTGGCCACCTCATTAAGTTCAACAAACTGCATATCAAATCTTATGTCGGGCTTATCATTGCCATATAAACGCATAGCATCGGCATACTCCATTTGAGCAATATCACCAATTTCAATACCTTTTACTTCTTTAAATAAGTATCTAATTAATCCTTCAAAAGTGTTTAAAATGTCTTTTTGGTCAACAAAAGACATTTCGCAATCAATTTGTGTAAACTCTGGCTGGCGGTCGGCTCTTAAATCTTCGTCTCTAAAGCATTTAACAATTTGAAAATACTTATCAAACCCACTTACCATTAACAATTGTTTAAACGTTTGTGGTGATTGTGGCAGGGCATAAAACTCTCCTGGGTTCATACGAGAAGGCACCACAAAGTCCCGAGCTCCTTCAGGAGTAGATTTTATAAGTACAGGAGTTTCTACCTCTAAAAAATCTTGCTGATCCATATACAGCCTTGTTTTCTGCATCATTTTATGACGCAGTTTTAAGGCATTTCTTACTGGTGTTCTTCGCAAATCTAAATATCGGTATTTCATGCGAAGGTCGTCTCCCCCATCGGTTTCATCTTCAATTAAAAAGGGAGGCACTTTAGAGGCATTCAATATTTCTAAGCTATCAACCAATATTTCAATATCGCCTGTTTGCAGCTTATCGTTTTTGGCGTAGCGCTCTGCCACAGGCCCTGCTGTTTGAATCACAAATTCACGGCCTAGTTTTTTGGCTGCCTCCAGTAGCTCGGGGGTTGTTTTACCTTCTTCAAATACCAACTGGGTAATGCCGTACCTATCACGTAAATCAATCCAAACCATACCCCCTTTATTGCGCACACGTTGTACCCATCCACATAGGGTGGCATTAGTTCCTGCATTTGATATTCTTAATTCTCCACAGTTATGTGATCTAAACATAGTCCTCTTTTTAGCGACCGCAAAGTTAATAATCTGAAATTGATATTTGGTGACGATGCCAATATAATAAGCATTGTTTTTCAATTTTGAGGTACGAGGAATCTTATACGTTCTAAAAGCTATCTTTAACTCGCTTTATGCAATAGGTCGTTATGAGAACACAAACTACAGTAGATCAGAATCTTATGTTCGAAAAGCACTCCGAAATATCGGGATTGTCGTTATTATCGAGCGCCAGCCTAACTGGCTAGGCAGATAAGGCTCAGTAATCTATGGGCTCATCCAATCCCAAATTAGTATTGCCCCTTATACAAGCAGCAATTCCTTCCTTGCCAGCAAAGAAGGCTTCGGGCGAAACCCTGAATAACGTTTAGGGCTAGAGTGCGCAGACTAATCTACCTCAATACCCATTTGGCGCATCAATTCGCACGCATTAAAACTGGAGCAAATGCCTTCTTTAATGGTGTAATCAAAGGTAATTTTCCCTTCTCGGATATCGCTTTCGAAGCTAAAGTTATGCACAAAATTTTCTTTAGCCGCTAGCTCCCCAAGCTCTAAATCGTGGGTAGAAATAAAACCTGTGGCTTGAAGCTTATGTAATTGCCTAATCAATGCTTCAGCTCCTTTGTGCCGATCGGCTGAGTTGGTTCCTTTTAATATTTCATCTAAAAAATAAAGGCATTGTTCGCCTAACTTTACCTTATCTATTAATTGTTTAATGCGGGCAAGTTCTGCATAAAAAGACGACACGCTTTCTGATAAATTATCTTTTACACGCATCGCTGTAAATACTTGGATGGATGGGTTAATAATAAACTTGGCGGCTCTTACCGGAGCACCCAACTGTGCTAACACATAGCTGACGGCAACCGTTCTTAAAAAAGTACTTTTGCCTGCCATATTGGGGCCAGTAATCAAGTTGGTGTTGCCCAAGCCGTTAAATTTAAAATTATTAGAAATTCCTTCGTTGCCAAGCATTGGATGGGTAAGTTCTTGCGCTTTAAAATAATAGTCCTCTTCAGAAAAAGAAGGTGTTACCCAATTGGGGTGGTTAAAATATAGCCCAGAGAGGCTAATTAAACTTTCTGTAGTGGCTAGGCTCGCAAACCATTGTTTGATATATGTGGCATTTTGCTGCCTCCATTCTTCTAATTTATACAGCCACCGCAGGTCTAGTACAAAAGGAATGTTTATAAAAATATGCATCATTCCATTTCGGGCAAGCAAATTATCGAGTAGTATATGCAGTTTGCTAATTTCTTTGCCAGCAGGATGATTGGCTCCAATAGCTTCTTGTAGCTCAACCATATAATCAGATGTAAAAGAAGACTGCTCCAATAATTCTAATTGATTTCCTAAAACCCGTAAGGTGGTTAAGGCTTTATAAGTTGAGTTTACTGTTTGAGCTGCATATTTAAACTGTTTCCCTAATAGCACCCCTGAAATAAGGAGCCAGGGCAAATTGGTCCATAAGGTGTAGTCGAAGATAAATGCACCTGCTGAGGTGAGTAAAACCAGCACAGGAATAGCAGTAATGGCCCACTGCAAGTACTTTTTGCCTAAAAGTTGTGGCGGTTGAGTAAGCCATTTCATAAAGGAGTCAAACTCCTTTTGACTAATATGTTCGGTCATTCCTGCGGCACGGTACTCCAAGCACCAGGATTGATTTTTACTCAATTCTTTGGCAGCCTCTTGGCGTTTACCTATTTCTTTTTTTGAGGGCATAACCGTTAGCCATTGGGCTAGTTGTTGCTTGCCTAAAAAAGAAGTGGTTTGATTTAGCAATTGAAAAATAGATTTTTCGCCAAATAAATCAAGGTCGGCACTGTAGGGGTGGTGGTCATCGGCAAACTCAACTCCACCGTCAATGGCACTAAAATCTCCCTCGAGCTTAGCTAGTTCTTGCGAAGATAATTGCGCCAAATTTTTAGTAATTTGTAGTTGCTGCTTTACTCGGTTATGCATTTTGATAAGCACCACTAACACGCCAATCAGAACCAAGGAAAGTAGCAGTGCCGCCTGCAACTCACGTTCGTTTACTTTATACACAATAGCAACCAGCAGTATCAAAAAAACGATAAATCGCACAGTTGAGAAGAAATTATTTCTTTTAGCTAATGATTTTTTAGCAGCAAGGTGTTCTTCTAGCTGCTGTTGATAAAATTGAGTAGGTGTCATTTAATCAGTAATTTTTGGGTATAGCTATTGCACAGAGTTTCGCAAAGAAGCTCAAAGGTACTCAGAGAATAATGGATTTTTTTGCTTTATTGATTGCTAATGAGTAGTCCTTCTATGGAAATATCTTCATCTAAATCCTCCCAATGAACACCATCTCCCCCTCCAATTAATCGCCAGTTTTTTAATTGATTTTTTGAAGCATCCCTCAATTTTGGAAACCAATCAATGGGTACGCCTAATTCTCTCCCATCCTCTAAGAGCAAAAATAGTTTATCATTACTAAACCATAAATCAACAGCGTTTGGTGTACTAGTTATTAAAGTATTCATCCCATTTATTGATTAATTGTCCTTTATTTTCTACCACTAATTTACGAATTCCATTAATTTCAGTTGCATTCAACCTTTTTGCTTTTACCAATTCACAAGAAATAAGTGAAAATTTAGCAACTCCATCATCACATTCAACGTGAATATGTTTTGGCAAATGCTCATTACTATAAAAAAAGAATCGAAACTTACCAATACGCAAAACAGTAGGCATATATCAAAGATAATACTCTTTTAAACTAAAAAGGCAACTTGCTCAAATCTACGTTGCCTCCGCTTATAATTATGCCCACTCGCTTACCTTTAAAAACCTCCTTATTTTTTAGTGCTGCTGCTACTGGCACTGCACTGGAAGGTTCAATAATTATTTTCATTCGTTCCCAAACGAGCTTCATAGCTGTTATAATTTCATCTTCGGATACGGTAAAAATATCAGTTACGTGGTTTTTAATAATACTAAATGTACGTGGACTCAACGAAGTTAATAAACCATCGGCAATGGTGCTTGGGTCAATCATCGGAATAAGTTTACCTAAATCCAATGAACGTTTGGCATCATCAGCCCCTTGAGGCTCGGCTCCATACACCTTAATACCCTTGCCAAAATAATGAGCCGCTAATGTAGTGCCACTAAGTAACCCACCACCGCCTATGGGTGCAATAATTATGTCTAAATCCTGTAACTCTTCCATTAATTCAAGCGCAACAGTGGCTTGCCCGGCAATTATATGTTCGTTATCAAATGGATGAATTTCAGTATAACCAAACTGCTCAATTAAGCTGGCCACCGCACTTTCTCGAGCTGCCAAAGTAGGTTTACAATAAGTAATTTTAGCACCATACCCTGCAACCGCCTCTGATTTAACCTTGGGTGCATTATTGGGCATTATAATATGGGCTTTTACGCCTTGCCTTTTTGCCGCTAAGGCAAGTGCTTGGGCGTGATTGCCCGAAGAATGTGCAATTACCCCTTTGGCCTTTTGTGCTTCTGATAATTGAAGTACGGCATTGGTGGCTCCACGGTATTTAAAAGCCCCCACTCTTTGAAAATTTTCGCATTTAAAAAAGAGGGAGGCTTCTGTAATCTCATTAAAATACTGAGAAGTTAATACAGGTGTTTGATGAACAAAGGGCTGAATTCTTTGGTAACTATTTTTAATGTCTTGTTCGGTTGGTTTCATCTTTTACTAACCTTAATTTATTCTATGCTCAAAGTTCTAAAAGGCTCTCGGCCAGCTCCATCAATTTTAATCTCTTTTTTACCCAAAGTTATCATGGCAAAGGCCGTTTCTTCTTTGCTACGCACCATTCCTTGAAAGGTAACATAATGAATGCCCTCTTTTTCTACATAATTACCCGGGTGATGATGCCCATTAAAATAAGCCTTTACACTTGAATGGTTTTCTAGTATTTTAACCACTTCTACATCGTTCCAAAGGTTGAGGGCGGCTAAGGGTAAAACTGGAAAATGGGCAAGCACAATTACGTTTAATTTCTTTTTATCTGCCTCTTTTAGGCTCGTTTCTAACCAACTTAATTGCTTTGTGCCAAGTGCTCCATTCCATGGTTTTGCTTGTGGTCGCCCCATTTGTTCGTATCGATTCATTTCTTGTGCTGCAAAAGTAAGCCTATCCTTATCTGTTGTGCTGTAAAGACTAACATCTGTGCCATCAAGCACAACAAAAAGCCACTTGCCTTGCTGCACAACATAATAAGGATGAGCTAAATTTAGGGTGCTTAGCACACTAGATTTTAAGCTATCGGCCACCGAAAAATCATGATTGCCCAACACATAATAATGAGGCATTTTAAGTTGGTTCATAATCGGCTTAACCGTAGCAAAACTTTTAAAATCACGGTCGATAAAATCGCCTAAATGAAAAACTATTTCAACACCATTGGCATTGAGTTTGTCAACGGCTTCTTCCAACCTGGGAATCGCTTGGCGGTAGTCGTTATTCCACTGGTTGCTATAATCGCAATCGCAATATTGGCAGTCGGCTATAATGCCAATTTTTAAAGATTGGGCGCTAGCACCACCAACTAATAGGAGCAGAAATATTTGGTAAACTATTTTCATTTTTTATTCTTCACAAAAAGAGCCTTTAGCTATCCATAATTCTTTAAATTCAAAGGAGATGACTCCTGAATTGGCCACTTCGCTTGATTTTATCATTTCTGTAGAAGAGTCATCTTTTAGCACCAATATTCCTCCTTCGTTACTGGCAAAATAACCAGCCATTAATAGGTTTCCTCCTGTTTTTAATTCAGAGATTAGCCCCTTGATTGACGCCTGTTTGGCTTCATTCGCATTTGATTTATAATTGGCAATTTCATTGCTAGCAGTATATCTCACAAATTGATACATCCCCATTTCATAGTTTGCCCCTACCACACAAGAACCGCCTACGGTGGTGATAAATGGGTACATCTCAATATTCCACCGATTGGCCTTTATCGCAGGGTCGGTTTGTAGCCATTGCTGTACGGTATCTACCGAAGGTGAGTTCATAACAAACAATCCACCTCCACCTTCAAAAGGGCCCGCATTAATCAGCTTGCCTTGCGTACCCAGCTCACCCATATTTTTAAAATGCAGCTCCATTAAAACATCTACAGAATCTGTTGAAATAACAGGTTTATTGGGGTTTTTATTTAAAAACACAAACACAAGATCAAACTCTTGAGCCGATAATTGCCCAATCGAAAGGATTGAAATTAGTACGATTAAAGCTTTTTTCATTGGTTCTCTTAATTTAGTTCCTTATAATAACCTGAGCTCGGGATAAAGAATGCTGTCAGGTTAATGCAGCTACAAGTTTCATTAAGTCATCCTCGGTATTATATACGTTAGGAGATACCCTGATTGAACTCCCACGAATGGATACAAAAATATGCTCTTTTTCAAGTGTTGCTTTTATTTTATCCACCTCTAACCCTTTTTTTCTAATGCCAAATAGATGTGCGCCCCTAAACTCAATATCTTCCATCCAATACCCTTTCGATTTTAATAACTCTACCGGTTTTTTTGTGATAATTTCACAATAAGTTTGAATATTTTTTATCCCCCACTGGTTTAGTTGTTTAAGTGCCTCTAACAACATTGGTACTAATATAAAATTACTTTGTTCCCCTACTGAATAGCGCATAGCTCCGGGTTGGTATTGGTCTTCGTAATTTACCAACCCTGCAAAATTTTCGCTACCTTTTCGATTAATCCAATTTTGCTCAATGGGGTTTCCATCGTCAAAAGCAGCACCATAATAAGCCACTCCAATACCATAAGGCCCCATTAGCCATTTATAGCTGGCACAAATTAAGGCATCGGGCTGTATCTCTTGCACATCAAAAGGTAAAGCACCAACCGATTGGGTTCCATCAATAATTAACAAAGCTCCAATTTCTTTGGTGCGTTTTCGAATGGCTACAAGGTCAAATAATGTGCCGTCTGCCCAGTGGGTGTGCGAAATGGCAACGATACCTGTACGCGAATTAATGGCTTTAAGTAATTTTATATTCCATTTTTCGCCCCTGTTTTCTACTGCTTTTGGAGGATCAACCGTTATTACTTTTGCATTTTGTGTCGTTTCCAGTTCCATCCATGGATATACATTGCTAGGAAATTGCTCTGCCGCCACTAGTATTTCTTTGCCTGCTACATCAACATTTTTAACTACATTGGCCAACCCATACGATACAGATGGGATAATAGCAATACGGTCGGGGTTTTGTGCATTTATTAAGGTTGAAAATTCTTGCTTAACGGCTTGCACATTGGTAAAAAAATCATCGCCACTTATTAGGTAGGGCTCCAGTTTTGCCGCCACCTGTTGCTGTCCAATTTTAGATACTGCTGTTAATAACGGAGACATATAGGCTCCGTTTAAATAGGTAATGTCTTTATCTAATTGAAATAATGCAGATTGGTTTTCCATAAGTTGCACGGATAAAGAAGTAAATGTATAGAATCATCACCTATTTCTGCTTTATTGAGTTGGAGAAAAATAATAATTATTTTGTTTGCCACTTCGTAAGTTTAGGCATTTTGCATGGCTGTGCTTTTGTACAGATTTCTTCGCTATGCTGTTCCTTGCAATGACGGTAAATAGCCCCATCATTGCAAGGGCGGAATCCGACCAGTTGGCGGATCAGCGGAGGTAAATGACAGAAAATGCCTTTAAAATGGAGACCCCACAACGGATGCGGGGAAACGTGCTTTTTATACACTTTGCCGGTCAGCCAGCTGGCTGATCCGGCATCCTCTCTTTGAAATTCTTTACTCTGTCAATGGTAGCGCAGCAATCCGTTTATTGTTAACCACTGCGCTGGTTAAGTAATTTGCATGGCTGTTTTAATGTACGGATTGCTTCGAGTCGTACCTCCTTCGCAATGACGTGCAATTTTATGCCCTTTTGCTAGTAGAAAGTGACAGAATGTCACAAGAAATCTAATTTTACTCCTTGGAATAGAATTTGTTTTACCGCGGCTAAAGTTTAAAATAAAGAGCGTTTTGCTCAACAACTAAATAAGTATGAAGGAACAAGGAAGTATATCCATTCACACCGAGAACATTTTTCCAATTATTAAGAAATTTCTCTACTCAGATCACGAAATATTTTTACGTGAGCTAGTTTCTAATGCAGTAGATGCCACCCAAAAATTAAAAAGACTATCGGCTCTTGGCGAAGTTAAAACAGAAGTAAACCCTAATCCCAGGGTTGAGGTTGCAGTAAACAAAAAGAAAAAAACGATTACCATTACCGATAATGGCATTGGCATGACAGCCGATGAAATTAAAAAGTACATTAATCAAATTGCTTTTTCGGGTGCTGAAGAATTTGTTGAAAAATACAAAGGCAAAGGAGACGAAGAACAAATTATTGGTATGTTTGGTATGGGATTTTACTCTGCTTTTATGGTGGCCGATAATGTTGAAATAAACAGTTTATCTTACCAAGAAGGAGCCAAAGCCGCCAAATGGACGTGCGATGGCTCTACTTCTTACGAAATTGCCCCAAGTAAAAAGAAAGACATTGGCACAGAAATTATTTTGCACCTAGCCAAAGACTCTGAAGAGTTTTTAGAAGAAAACAGAATTCAAGGCATACTAGATAAATACTGTAAATTTTTGCCAGTTGAAATTAAATTTGGCACCAAAGAGGAGCAAGTTGAAGACGGTAAAGACAAAGATGATAAGCCTAAATATAAGTCGGTAACCGTTGATAATATTATCAACGAAACTAATCCTTTGTGGACTAAAGCCCCTTCTGATTTAAAAGATGAAGATTATATTGCTTTTTATAAGAGCCTTTATCCTTTCTCCGAAGATCCTCTTTTCTGGATTCACTTAAATGTAGATTATCCGTTTAATTTAACGGGCGTTCTATATTTTCCAAAGGTTAAAAAGGATTTCGAAATCCAGAAAAATAAGATTCAACTATTTTCTAAGCAAGTGTTTATTACCGATGAGGTGAAAGACATTGTACCTGAATTTTTACAGCTATTGCACGGAGTACTCGACTCACCCGATATTCCGTTAAATGTAAGTCGTAGTTACTTACAAGCCGATGGCAATGTGAAGAAAATCAACTCACATATTACTAAAAAGGTAGCAGATAAATTAGCGGGCCTCTTTAAATCAGATAGAGCCAGCTACGAAGCCAAATGGGATGACATTGGCATTTTTGTAAAATACGGAATGCTAAGCGAAGATAAGTTTTACGAAAAAGCGAAGTCTTTCGGCTTACTTAAAAACCTTGACGGCAAATACTTTACCCTTGAGGAGTACAAAGACAAGGTAAAAGATGGGCAAACAGATAAGGATAAAAACCTAGTATATTTATATACTAACGATGCTTCTAAGCAGCATGCCTTTATCCAATCCGCTACTAAAAAGGGATACGATGTA
>JALSJD010000184.1 GCA_026989535.1 Cyclobacteriaceae bacterium | reverse complement strand
GAATAAGGAGTTGTTTCACTTTCTCTTCAATCACTTCTAGCTTTGGTTCGATTTCATCGATTTCCATTTTAGCCATCTCCCTAAACTCCGGGTCTTTCTCTGTTTGAAGCACCTCTTTTGCCGATTCCAAATTAGATAGTAGGTTGGCGTACTCTTTATACACCACCACCACTTTTTCAAGCTCACTATACTCCTTGCTGAGCTTGGTAAAATTGGCCATATCCGACATTACATCGGGTTGCACCATAAGCTGCCCTACTTCTTCAAATCTATCTTTAATTTCTTCTAATTTTTCAATCATAGCAAAGGCAAAGTTAATAGATAATACGTTAAAGGATGGAAAGGGCTAATGCAATATAATTACACCGTAATTATGTAATTACTTATCCTTCCTTTATGATAGCAAAACTAATCCAAATAGGAAATTCTAAAGGGTTAAGGATTCCTAACCTGTATAATTCATGAATAATCTATTACGCACTCCAATTGACTATCACTCAGGCATACCGACTAAAGTACGGTACAGGCTTTACTCAAATTTTGCTACTCAGCGTAGCTCGCTACGCCTCTCCCGAAAAAAAATCGGGACAAGCTGTTCCAATTTTCCGTTAGTACCTGATTAACAGCCATTTACACCATTCCTGCGCAGGCAGGAATCTGTAGATATGAAAAGAGATTAAACATTATGGCTATAATAAATTTTAATCAGTCTTTATTAGTTGTAACATCCTACAGGGCGGATTCCTCCCGAGTACTCGGGAGGAATGACGATTTCTATTTTACTTTTCTTTTTAATATAGGTTAGGGGGCTTACACAAAATGGTTTAAACTAAAACGACAAAATGTTATGCCCCATTCCTAAAAGTGTTATTGAAAAATGAGTCCACTCCGAAAACACTCAAAATCAAAAAAGTTTCTTTTGGCGATATTTTCACCTTTCTCAATTAGCTGATACTCAAGCATTACCGAATCTCGAAAAATAAAAATCTCATCCAAAACAACTCTTTTTGTGAAAAATGTCTGTTTTCGGAGTGGACTCAATAAGTAAAAATTTAAGCCAATTAATAACACCAACCCGATGGAGGCAACTACAAGGATATTAAATGAGGCATTGAAATAAATGAAAATACCATTCATAATAACCCACATTAGTAGAAACATCAGGCTAAACGCCTGTTGTATCAATACGAACTGACCTCCTATGTTAATTTTTTTTTCCAATTACTTACACTCGCCCTCCGTCCAGCTCAATAAACCTGCATTGCCTGCTTCACAGGCATTGCCATAGGTTTTTCCATCGCAGCCACACACAGGAACATACTCCATGGTGCAAATGCCTTCTTTAATTTTAGATTCATTAATGCACTCTTGTTCTTGGGGTTGGTCGCTGCACGATGCTGCTATTGATAAGATCATTATAAATGTAAAGGATGTCAATTTTAAAATCTTCATTATCTTATGTCTTTTGTCTAATTATCTTATGTCCTTTTTTGTACTTCTTTATATCGATAACAATCTACTGTATGGTCGTTTACCAACCCGCAGGCTTGCATATGCGCATACATGATGGTGGTGCCCACGAATTTAAACCCTCGCTTTTTTAAATCTTTGCTCAGTGCATCCGATTCTTTGGTAGAAGCGGGCACAGCACTCATTTTATTCCACGAATTAATAATTGGCTTACCTCCCACAAAGGACCAAATGTATGAATCAAAACTGCCAAACTCTTTTTGCACTTCGATAAAGCACTTTGCATTGGTTACGGCACTTTTCACCTTTAATCGGTTACGGATTATTTCAGGATTTAGCAATAATTCTTCCATTTTAGCTTCGTCAAACTTGGCTACTTTTTTATAATCGAAATTTGCAAAGGCCTTGCGGTAGCCTTCGCGCTTTTTTAATACTGTTGCCCAGCTAAGCCCAGCTTGTGCGCCTTCTAAAATTAGGAACTCAAAATGCTTGGTGTCATCGTGTATGGGCAAGCCCCATTCTTTATCGTGGTATTTCTCGTAAGCCTCAAAAGAACCGATAGCCCACTGGCATTTGGTTAAATTTTTCATACATCTATTTTAAATTACAAACCGAATTTAGGGTACTAAGTTCGGCAAAGTTTTGTAAAGAACACAAAGACTTTATTCTCCCTTATACATTCATTTGCTAGTTTGCAACATAATGGAAATCTTTATCAATACTTGGTGTTGGTTTGTTTTCAGGAAAAAAGCGTTTTTGGAATATCAATAAAATAACGACCCCAATAAAGATGGAAGAGTCTGCCACATTAAAAATGGCATTAAAAAAGTGGAAGTACTGCCCACCAACTATGGGCATCCAACTAGGCCAAGTAAACTCAAATAGGGGAAAATATAGCATATCGATTACCTGCCCATTAAAGAGTGCAAAGGGCGCATCGTAAGGAGCATTATCTAACCAAATACCATAAAAAAGACTATCTATTAAATTACCAACCGCACCTGCTAAAATTAACGCGCCTGCCCAAAGTGCTCCTGGGTGCATTCCTTTTTTAGCATATTTTACTAATAAATATACGCCTCCAACTGAGGCCACCAGCCTAAACAAGGTAAGCACCACTTTGGCGTACGGCCAGTTCAGTTTCATGCCAAAGGCAATGCCTTCGTTTAAAATAAAGTGAATGCGAAACCACTCGCCTAGTACATTAAACTCTTCGTAGAGGTTCATATTAGTATAGACCAACATTTTTGTAAACTGGTCGAAGGCTATTACAGCGATGGTAAGTATAAAGTATTTATAGTATTTCATTTATTAGATAAATAGCCACTAAGGCATAAAGACTCTAAAGTTCACAAAGCTATGTTTTTGTGTTTACTTGGAGTCTTTATGACTTTGTGGCAAAGGTTAAACTTCCACTTTCAAATTCAAATTAAATTCATCCATTTCTAAAGGTTGCCCATCAGGTAAGGTTTCAACAATATTTAATTCTAAGGCCTGCACTTCAGTACAGATATAATCTTTAAAACCGTTAACAGCTTCATTAATTACCCCTTCGTTTTTTTGCAAGGTCACCTTAATTTTGTCTTGTATTTCAAGCCCCATATCCTTACGGATATTCTGGATTCGATTTACCAAATCTCTGGCAATGCCTTCTTTACGAAGCTCCTCGGTAATGGTAACGTCTAAAGCCACCGTTAACTTGCCTTCAGAGGCCACTAACCACCCAGGAATATCTTCATTGGATATTTCAACATCTTCTAATGTTAAGGAAATTGACTCTCCGTCAATGTTTATATCAAAGGTTCCAGTTTGTTCAATGGTAGAAATATCCGCTGCTGTAAATCCATTAATAGCGGCAGATATAGCCTTCATTTTGGGCCCATAAAGCTTACCCAAGCTCCTAAAGTTTGGCTTAATTTTTTTAACCAACACACCCGAAGCATCATCCATATAGTCGATTTGCTTGGTGTTAACTTCACTTAAAATCAACTCTTCAACCGCTTTAACGTGTGCCTCAAAAGCCTTATCGAGTACAGGGATTAAAATCTTAGACAAAGGTTGCCTCACCTTTATTTTATGCTTTTTACGAAGCGAGTGTACCAACGAAGATATGTTTTGTGCCAAATTCATTCGTGCTTCTAAATCGGTATCAATGAGCGATTCATCAATTGCTGGGTAATCAGCTAGGTGAACGGATTCGATAGTTGCTGGATCAGACTTAACACCTTCAGAAGCCGACAAATCTTGGTATAAATTATCGCAATAAAACGGGGCTACTGGAGAGGCTAATTTGGCTACTGTTTTTAGACAGGTATGTAGGGTTTGGTAGGCCGCCTTTTTGTTTTCGTTAAATTCATTTTTCCAAAAACGCTTGCGGTTTAAGCGCACATACCAGTTGCTCATATCATCAATCACAAAATTCTGAATGAGGCGAGTTGCTCTGGTTGGCTCATAGGCCTCATAGGCTTCATCCACCATTTTAACCAAGCTATTTAGTTTAGATAAAACCCATTGGTCGCTTTCGGTGAGGGCTTCTTTGTTAAGTTTACTAGGCTCAAAATGATCGAGGTTGGCATATAGCGCAAAAAAGTTATAGGTGTTATGTAAAGTGCCAAAAAACCTACGTTGCACTTCTGCTACGCCTTCTTCTTTAAATTTAAGGTTATCCCAAGGGTTGGCATTCGAAATCATATACCAACGGGTTGCATCCGGGCCATAGGTGGCAATGGTTTTAAAAGGATCCACCGCATTGCCTAAACGCTTGCTCATTTTATTACCTTTAACATCGAGCACCAAGCCATTGGCCATTACATTTTTAAAGGCAACTTTATCAAATAGCATTACAGATATTGCGTGCAAAGTAAAAAACCATCCACGGGTTTGATCAACTCCTTCGGCAATAAAATCAGCTGGGTAGTTTTCATTAAAAATATCTTCGTTCTCAAATGGGTAATGCCATTGCGCATAAGGCATAGCGCCCGAATCAAACCAAACATCAATTAAATCAGCTTCTCTAGTTAGTTTTTGGCCTGTTAGGCTTACCAAGAATACATCATCTACGTAGGGGCGGTGCAAGTCAAAATCATCATCGATCGATTCCGTCATAAACCCAGCTTTAATCGCTTTTTCAACTTCTGCTTTTAATTGGGCAATAGAGCCAATGCAAATTTCTTCTGTGCGGTCTTCACTTACCCAAATAGGCAGAGGTGTTCCCCAATAACGTGAGCGCGAAAGGTTCCAATCCACCAAATTCTCCAACCAATTGCCAAACCTACCCGTACCTGTTGATTCAGGTTTCCAATTAATGGTTTTATTAAGTTCTACTAATCGATTTTTGAAAGCGGTTGTTTTTATAAACCACGAGTCCATTGGGTAGTATAAAATGGGCTTATCAGTACGCCAACAATGTGGATAGCTATGCTCATATTTTTCTACTTTAAAGGCCTTGTTTTCCTCTTTAAGTTTTATAGAAATAAGCACATCCAATGATTTTTCGGGGGCTTCCCCTGCTTTATAATATTGATTTTTTACATAAAGCCCACCAAATTCGCCCATCTCCTTTACATACTTCCCTTGCTTATCTACAATTGGGGCGTCTTTTCCTTCCTCATCTTTTACAAGAATAGACCCAATGCCTGCTTTTTGAGCCGCTCTAAAATCGTCTGCACCAAAAGTGGGTGAAATATGCACAACACCAGTGCCATCGGCTGTGGTAACAAAATCACCTTCAATTACCTCAAAGGCTTTGCCTGTAGGCTTTACATAAGGCAATAATTGCTCGTATTTAGTGCCAATAAGCTCACGGCCTTTAAATTCTTTAATGATATTGTAAGGAATTAATTTGTCTCCTTCTTTATAATCCTCCAACCCAAGGTCAACAGCTTTAGCATTAAAATAAGCTCCCAATCGATCTTTGGCAAGAATAACGGTTTGCCTTTGATAGGTGTAAGGGTTAAAGGTATCCACTTTTACATACACAATACCTTTGCCTACGGCTAATGCGGTGTTGGCGGCTAGTGTCCAAGGGGTGGTAGTCCATGCAAGGATGTAATCGTTACCAGCCCCCTCAATTTTAAATTGAGCAACGGCTGTGGTGTCTTTTACATCTTGATAAGTGCCGGGTTGGTTAAGCTCGTGCGAGCTAAGACCTGTACCTGCTGCTGGGGAGTAAGGCTGAATGGTAAAACCTTTGTATAAAAGCCCTTTGTCGTAGAACTTTTTAAGCAAGTTCCACACACTTTCCATATAGTTAGGCTCAAATGTGATGTATGGGTCGTCTAAATTAACCCAATAACCCATTTTTTCGGTAAGGTCATCCCATTGATCCTTAAATTTCATTACTGCCTCACGGCATTTTTGGTTGTATTCTTCTACTGATATTTTAGTGCCAATATCAACTTTGGTGATGCCCAGCTCTTTTTCAACTTGCAACTCAACGGGTAATCCGTGAGTATCCCAACCACCTTTACGTTTTACCTGAAAACCTTTAAGGGTTTTATAACGACAAAAAATATCCTTTACGGCACGTGCCATTACGTGGTGAATGCCCGGTGTGCCATTGGCCGAAGGAGGGCCTTCGTAAAATGTAAAAACAGGGTTTCCTTCCCTGCTTTCCACCGATTTTTCAAAGACTTTATTCTTTTTCCAAGTGTTGAGTACACTTGTAGCCATTTCGGCATAGTTTATCCCTTTGTATTCTTTGTATTTCATTAATACAGAACCTTATTTATTTTGATTTTGAGGCACAGCCTGTTGCCCGTTTTCAGATACTTTTATTTTATCCAATTCAATTTCTTCGTCATCTATATAAAAGCCATCGTATTCTTCAATAATGGGGTGTCTGCCAGATTTGCGATGCCCACTATCAAATGTGATTAGTAAGGATGGGAGTACAATTAAATTGGTAAACATAGCAATCAAAAGTGTGATGGAAGTAAGCAAGCCTAAGGCCACAGTGCCACCAAACTCTGAGGCTGTAAAAATAACAAAGCCTGCAAACAAAACTATGGCGGTATAAATCAT
This sequence comes from Cyclobacteriaceae bacterium, assembly GCA_026989535.1. Taxonomy (GTDB): domain Bacteria; phylum Bacteroidota; class Bacteroidia; order Cytophagales; family Cyclobacteriaceae; genus JAKISE01. The sequence continues at coordinate 6,715 of JALSJD010000184.1, read as the reverse complement.
ACTAGTGCCCGTTTCGTGCATGCTTAGGTCAATGGCTTTCCTCACATCAAAATTATTCGAATATAGCTCTTGCCGATATTTAGCCAAAAAGTGAATGGCATTATCTACAGATATACCAAAGGCAATACTAAATATAATAGCCGTACTCGGTTTTAGCGGAATGCCCATATAGCCCATCAATCCGGCCGTCATTAAAAGGGGTATCACATTAGGCACCAACGACAAAATTATCATTCGCACATTACGGAAAAGCACACCCATTATGATAGAAATGATTATAAACGCCAGTACAAAGCTCATTTTTAAGTTATCAATTAAAAACGAGTTTCCTTTAATAAACAGCAAAGTGGTGCCTGTAATGCTAGCGGTTAGTTTGGTGCCACCAAATATTTCTTCCTGCTTAGGACGAATTACTTCGTTTATAAGCGAATCCATTTTGGTAGAACCAATGTCTTTTATTTTTAGCGATATTCTAATTTTTTGACCTGTAGAATCAACAAATGCATTAATTAGCCCAGAGCTGTCTTCTTGATTTTTAAGGTAACTAAGAATAAAATTCTTCTCTTGGCTATTTTTAGGCAGGGCGTATCGTTTGGGGTTTCCGTTAAAGTAGGCTTGGCGTGCTGCTTTAATAAATGATACGATGGATACCGGATTTGAAATATCTGATTGAGCTGCTAAAAATTGCTCGTACTCCTCAATTTTCTTCAAGTTTTTAAGGTTGGTTACCCCCTTTTTTTTGTGGGTATCTACCACAATTTCCAACGGCATCATTCCAGAAAAATTCTCTTCAAAAAAGTACAAATCTTGTTTAACCCTACTGTCTTCCGGAATATCATCTATCATATGCGATTCGGAATGCACCTGATAAGTGCCATAGGCTGCTAGTACCACCAAAATAGTGGTAATACTAAAAACCACGGGTCTGTAATGGGTAACAACCTTGGTAAACGAGTCTAATATTCCTTTTAAAGGAGTAAAACTGAGGTGTTTTAAGTGTTTCTCGCTTGGAGCCGGCAGGTATGAAAACACTACTGGCATCATAATAATGCTAACCACAAACATGGCCATTACGTTGAGGCTGGCAATTATGCCAAACTCTTTAAGGATAATAATATCGGTAAACATTAATACACCAAACCCAACCGCAGTTGTTCCATTAGTAATGAGGGTTACTAAACCAATTTTAGCGGTAACTGTTCTAATCGCTTTCATTTTATCGCCATGCTGTAAATACTCATGATGATATTTATTGATAAGGTAGATACTATTAGGAATGCCGATGACGACTATTATGGAAGGTATAAGACCTGTTAGCAGGGTGATTTTAAAGCCAAATAGAACAAGGGTCCCCAATATCCAAACCACCACTACCACAATGGTTAATAATGGAAAAACAACAGCAATCCATGATCTAAAAAACAATAACATTATAAAAGCTGTAACAAGCGCAGAATAAATAAGGAACATTTCCAGCTCATCTTTAACCTGCCCTGCAATAACAGAGCGTACAAAAGGCATACCTGCAAAATATAATTGAATGCCTGTGTTTTCTGTAAACAGCTCCCCTGCTCGCATAATGTCTTTGGTTAACCCAATTCGTTTATCAGAATTTAGATATTCTCTATCGTAAGAAACCAACATGAGAACCATTCCATTTTTTTCATTTATCAACTGCCCGCTATAAAATCGTTGGTTCATAGTAACACTCAAAAGGCTGTCCAGGTCTTTTTGAGTATCGGGCATTACTTTAAAAATCTTATCTATATCAAATTTCTTTTCTTGTTTATTGCTGATAAGTCGGGGTAAGTCTGGTAGTGAAAGCACTTGAGTAATTCCTCCAAAGCTTTCTAGCTCATTAGTTAGGTACTTTAAGCGTTTAAAGTTTGTAGGGGTAAAAAGAGTACTATCTTTAATTCCAATGGCTAAAATGCTGCCATCTTCACCAAATAGTTCTTTAAACTGCATAAAGGCTTGCATATCGGGGTCGCTATCGGGCACCACTTTGGCAAAATTATAATTTAGCTCTGCCTTACGTGCGTTATACCCCATAAACACCGTTACTGCCACCAGAGTGATAATTAAAGGCAGTCTATACTTTAAAATGAAATTTGCTAAATTGCTCCACATAGCTTAAAAATAAGTGCACAAATGTAGTTGTTTTTAAGCGAATATAGAGATTGTATTTTTAGAAGTTTTTAGCAAAAAATTTGTGCTATCATCAAAAGCCCAGATTATACAGAGGTTACGGATTAGGAATGGTGTAGTGGAAGTTTTGTACCCAGCTTGGCTGGGTACAAAACACCAAATTAGTAATAGAGGTTACCTGATTTTGATTTTATAAACTTTTTTTGGTTTGTCTGTTTTCGGAGTGGACTCTGTTTTACAATTCCTGTATAAGCTACATTATCATTTCTGCCAATATAGCCACTCCGGCTCCTAATAATAAAACCAATAATTTATTCCGTTTAATATGATGCCCTGGCGTACTTTCAAATACAATGGTGGTGGAAATATATAAGAAACTACCACTTACCACGGCAAAAAGAATATCAATAGTTTGTCTGGTAAAAAACTGTATGTCAATAGCATACTGACTTATTAATAAACCTAAGGGCGATGCCAAGGCGAACAGAAGTAGAAAAAGAATCGGCTTCGTTTTGGTGTGGTAATAACAAATCAAAATTGTCATCATGGCAAAAGCAGCGGGTAATTTGTGCAACCCAATACCTAAGGCAATGACCAAATTACTAGTATCGGCAGGGTTGGCATGCGAGTGTGTTAAAAGCGAGCCTTCTAAAATAGAATGCACGGATAGACCGATTAATAAAGAAACTGCCAAACCTGATTTATGAGTATGCTCGTGTTCGGAGGCGTGCACGTGGCCGTGTTCGGCACCGGCCGTAAAAATCTCAAGCACTTGTTGAAGAAAAAAACCTCCTAACACAAATAAGCCTGTACGACCAGCATTTTCTGCATGGCTAAATAGCTCAGGCAATATATGAATAATGGTAATTGAGAATAAATAGGCTCCCGAAAAAGCCAACACCAAGGAGTAGTTTATCTCTTTTTTATTGGAGTACTTTAAAGATAAAAGTCCACCCACTAACGCACTTGTAATTAATATGAGTAGGTTAATTATCATTTTTCGCCTCGTTCTTGTAGTACCTCTTTTAGCCCGTCTGACAAATACGTTTCAATGCTTCCATCGGGTAAGCTATACACTAAGTAAATGTCAATTTCGGGTTGCGATTTAGCAATTTCTTTGGCCTTTTCTTCACCTAAAACCATAAAGGCGGTGGCATAGGCATCAGCCATCATGCACTCATCTGCAAAAACCGAGGCACTTAAAATAGAGCTATGGGCTGGGTATCCTGTTTTTGGGTTTAAGGTATGCGTATAGCGCACTCCATCCTTAATTACATAATTAAAATTATTGGCCGAAGTAGCCACAGCCATATCTTGTAAATCAACCACTGCAATGTACGATTGGTTAACCACATCCGAAGCAGGGTCTAGGATGGCAATCCGCCAAGGAGCATTTTTGGCATTAGTGCCTCGGGCATTTACTTCTCCACCTATTTCTACAAATACATCTTTAATTCCTTTCGATTGCAAAAAATCCAGTACCACATCAACTCCTTGGCCTTTGGCTACTGCACTAAAATCGAGCTGTACTCGGTTGTCGAGTTTCCAAGCCCTTTGAGTATCAAACTTAACCAAATTAAAGTTTGAGAAAGCACGCAGAGAATCAATTATAACGCTATCAGGCGTTAAGGTTTTACCTGGTCCAAAACCCCAAGCATTAACCAAAGGCATTACAGCTGGGTTAAATCCGCCTTCGGTGGCTTCGTAAACTTGCTTACTGGCTTTTAGTACGGGGTACATAAAAGGCAACTCAAATAGTAGGGCAGAATCTCTATTAAATCTTGAAAGTTCAGAGTTAGGGCGGTAGTGGCTAACGGCATCATTAAAAATATTGAGCAGGGAGTCAATAGAGTTTTTAAAATCTCTCTGCTGCTTATCTTTATACTTTATGGTGTACGAAATAGTGCCAAAAGTTTGACCATGCAACTCTACTAATTGAACGGGTTGACGCCAATAATATACCACAATCATTGCCACAATTAGCAGGAACGGCAATACTCGCTTGCGCGATAACATTTCTTTAACAACCGACATACTGCGAAATTAAAGCGATTATGTTGATAATTACAGCTAAGTTCTACATAATACAGCAATTCAATAAATAAAAATAGCTTGCATTTGATAATAACCCTGAAAAAAGTGTTTTATCATTCCTATGTTGACCAATTCCATATTTAATCTGCTGAAAAACGCTGCGTCCTTTTACGCCTACCCGTCTTTTTGGCTGAGTTAAAAACTTTAATTTATTCCCTTTTATAAACCACTCCTGCTTTCATCACAAAGTGCACATTTTCAGTGGTATGAATATCGTCCAAGGGGTTTTTGTCTGTAGCTACTAAATCGGCAATTTTGCCTTTTTCAATAGAGCCGAGCTTATCGTCCACTCGTAAAAGTGTAGCAGCTCCCATAGTGGCAGATTTTATGGCATCCATTGGCTTCATCCCCACTTCCACCATATAGCCAAATTCCTTTGCATTTTCGCCATGCGGAAAAACGCCTGCATCGGTACCAAAAGCGATGAGAACCCCTGCTTTATGTGCTTTCGCAAACGTAGCCTGAATTTTAGGGCCAATTTCACGGGCTTTGGGGCGAACAATTTCAGGATAAAAACCATCTATTTCGGCTTTTAGAGCCACATACTTGCCTGCGGTTATAGTGGGCACATAATACGTGCCGTGTTTTTTCATTAACGTGCGAACCTCATCCGTCATTAAAGTGCCGTGTTCTATGGAGTTAATACCTGCCTCTACGGCTCTTTTCATGCCTTCGGCACCGTGGGCGTGGGCTGCCGTTACAAAGCCATAATCGTTGGCGGCTTCTATAATTCCTTTCAGCTCGTCCATGGTAAACTGCGGGCCCTGCCCATCCTTAGCTACACTAAGCACACCACCAGTGGCCGTAATTTTTATAACATCAACCCCATTTTTATAACGTTGCCGAACCGCTTTTTTGGCTTCGTCATAGCTGTTTATCACACCGGCTTCTGGACCCGGATCGCCCATAAGCAAATGCTTCATTCCGTTGGTAGGGTCGGCATGGCCGCCTGTAGTGGCTATGCTTTTACCGGCAGAATAAATCCGTGGCCCAATAACAATACCTTTGTTTACTGCATTGCGCAATGCGGTGTTTACACCAGTACCGCCCAAATCACGCACGGTGGTAAAACCAGCCATTAATGTGCGCTTGGCATACACGGTGGATTGAAAAGCCACATCTGCCTCATTGGATGTAAAACGTTCCATGTATTTTTTAGGGTTAGATTCTCCTTCTAAATGCACGTGCATATCAAACCAACCAGGCATTACGGTTTTATCTTTTAAGTCGATGTAGTTATCCTTTTTGTTCATTTTGGCATATCCTTTTTGAACGTCAATAATCTTATCACCTTCAATCACAATGGTAACTTCGTTGCGCACATTATCAGACTTGCCATCTATTAAAGTACCGCAATAAATGTATGTTTTTTGCTGAGCAATTGAGGAGATGGCTACACTTAAACCAAAGAAAAGGGTAAATATTTGTTTCATTATAAAAGAATTTAGTGGTTAAAGATGCCAAATATTGCCTTAAACCCCAAGATAAAATAGAAAAGGAAACCTATAAAAATTAACGTCACTCTGAGGGCTCCGCCTGAATAGTCTCTCTTTAATGAAGAGATTCTTCGGGCGTTCCGCCCTCTGAATGACGCATAAGTGTACCCTTCGCCAAATACTGCCCCGTTTCATCGTTAGTATATACAAGCTCTAATTGCAGCCCTTGTTCTAAAGCAATGCGTTGTGCCGTATCAAAATCAACATAAAGCCATTTAAACCACTCGCCTTTTGAGCTACTATACTCATACTGGTAATCCATTTCACCATAATACGTATCGGTAGGTAAATCACCCTCATACAAATAGGCAATATCACTAGAGTCGAATAAAATTTGCCCATCGGGCTTAAGCAACGAGTTAAGTTTTAAGAAAAATGCACCAAGGTTTTTAAGCTCCCCCACGAGCCCAATGGTGTTCATCATTAAAAGCAAGGTATCATACGGCTCGGGTGTGGAGTAGTCGTACACATTGCCTGTAATAATAGATTTTACGCCCTGCAAATACATTACTTTAGAGGCAAGCTCAGAAATTTCCAGTGCATCCACTTCGAACTTTTGATGTTGAAGCTCCAGCGTTAAAGCACCTGCTCCGGCTCCTATATCAAGCACTCTTCCCTTGCATAAGTCAAGCGCCTTTAGCTCTACATCAAAAAAATCGTTTTTAGTTCGAAAGAAAACATCCACAGGCATTTCATCGGGTTCGCCATAGGTGTTATTAATAAATACCGAGCCTTTTTCTTGTTCTAGGGCGTAATCGTAAATGGCTTGCCCGAGGAGGTTTTGCATTATTTTAGCAAAAAACCCAAAGAGACACCCAAACTAAAGGTGGAAAGGTTCTCTCTTTGTGAATCTGGCAATTGAACGTTTTGCCCATTAATTTCTACCTCGGAGAGGCTTCCTAGAATTACTCCTGCTTTTGCTGATAACCTAACTACGTCATTTAATTGTGCCCCAATATACGCTGTATAACCTACGC
>JALSJD010000183.1 GCA_026989535.1 Cyclobacteriaceae bacterium | reverse complement strand
ACTATCAGCCAATTACTGTTTGAAAAAATTTACAAAAGTTTTCAATATTATTGCAACATGCTGATTATTAGCAACTTAATTTTTAATAAAATCTTGACTGATTTTGAGAATTTTCAAGTTGGGTTAAGAGTGATTACTCGTAGCTTTTTAATTCCAATGGCATTTCCACTAAGTCGGCATATTCTTCACCGGCTTCTTCCATGTCTTCATCTTCTTCTTGGTAATGCCACTCAATGGCTATTTCATTGCCTTCATCAAAAATTTCTTCTAGCTTAAACAAAATGTCTAGTATTAATTTTGACGAGGCCGTGTTAAAGTAAACCAAGTTAAATTTAACAATCGTTTTATCATTTGGCGAAGAGGCGTACCCATCAAGCCATTCCATAATTGGGCCATAAAATGTAGTAACATCTTCTGGCAGTGATTTTCCTGAAAATTCGAAATTATTGTTCGAAGGGTCTAGAACAACTTTTGGGGTGTCGTCAGTTGCTTCAATTATTAATGCTTCCATTTTATCTTAGTTAATGTAGGTTTTCATTATAAAAAACGATGCAATATCGTTAATTTTCCGAAAGTGAAATTCTATTTTGTTACCTGTTTTTTTAACAATATCAATAAATCCCAATCCCGCTCCTCCTTTTTCAGAAATCCTGCTTTCAAGAATTTTCTTTTTATAATAGGCTTTTATTTCGTCTTTATCCATTTCATTTACCGTTTCTATCATTTCGGTAATTTCACTAATTCTATTATTAGCCACCGGGTTTCCTGTTACTACAAAGTATCCATCGGTTGATTTACTTACCATAAATATACCTGTTCCGGGTATTTCTGGTAGCCCCGACACCGCATTATCAGAGTGTTTGCCAATATTTTGAAGGCATTCTACCATTACATGGTAAACTCTTTTTTTGATAGGTAAACTGGTGTCTCCTTCTTCTAAGTTTTTTTGAGTCATTGAAGTAAAGGTTTTTGTAATTTCCTGATTAACCTCTCCTTCATAAATAAGCATAATATCATTACTTACCATATTCTCATGTACAGAGTACACAAAATCCATAAATTCCGAATTGTTAAATTTGGTTAGTTCTTTCATTATTATAAATTAAAATTTTATACCTATCAATAATACATCGTCAATTTGCCTATTAGTTCCTTGCCAAACTTCAAAAGTTTCTTTTACTTTAACTTGTTGCTCATCCATAGAAAGATGAGCAACAGTAGTTAGTAACTCTCTGGTTCTCTTGGGGCCAAGTTTTAATTGATTCGGCCCTCCAAATTGATCTGTAAACCCATCTGAAAAGAAATAAATTTGATCGCCCTCATCAAAATTAATGATATGATTATTGAACGTGTTTTTTCCTTCGTATTGGTTGCCTCCAATAGGGTATTTATCTCCTTTAAACTGTTCGAGCTCCCCATTTCTTATATGGTATAGGGGGCGGTGTGCTCCGGCATATTGTACCTCATTTGAACCTAGGTCAATTCTGCACATGGCTACATCCATGCCATCTGCTGCCTTATTTCCTTCTGCGTCTTGTTTTAATGTTTTTACCACACCCCAGTGTAAATCGTAAAGAAGGGTTGCGGGATCAACATCTTTTTTGCTTACAATATCCTTTAATAATAAATTACCAATAAGCGACATCATTGCACCAGGCACCCCATGACCTGTACAATCAACTACAGCAATGTAAATGTATTTATCAGTTTTGTACAACCACGGAAAATCGCCACTTACTACATCTTTTGCTTTAAAATAAACAAAGGAATCTTTAAAATGGGACGATATTTCTTTATCGCTAGGGATGATGGCATGCTGAATGCGTTGTGCATAATTAATGCTATCTGTTATGCTTTTATGCTGTGCATCCACTACCTTTTTGGTTTCTGTTAGCTCTTCGAGCGTGGCAGCCAGTTTCTGCTTCATTTCTCGCTCTCTCCAAGTAGCAGATACAAGATGTGTATTAGTAACGGTAAGCTCTTCTACATTCATCTTGAGCATCTCGTTTTCTTGCGCTAGTTTTTTCAACTTGTCGTCAAGAGATATTTCCTTCTTCTCCTCGCTCATTGTATTTATTATCATTTACTTACCTGTATATTCTTTTAACTTATCCAGGTAAGACTTTCCTTTTACAAACTCTTTTATACCGTCTATAAACTTAGCATCTAAGAACCAGATAAATTCTGGACTAAAATCTACTTCTTCAGTATGAAACTGAGCACTAATTTGCAAAAAATATTTACTATCTGCTGCTCTTGATAAAAGAAATGGCAATACTTCTTTTTCTGATATAATATCCAGGTTGGGAATTCCGCCATGAATATTGAATTTTAGAAGGTTTGAGAACTGGGTAATTACCGAAGCACTAATGATGTTATCTGCTTCCTTTAAAATAGCCTCCGACATTATCAATTTTTGCTCTTCATCTTCTAAGATAGAAGCTGGCAAACTTATTTTCAATAATTTGTTTACTTCTTTTTCATTAAAAATAAGAAAGCATACCCCATTTAATTCGCCAACTATATCTGTAGTAAGCACATGGATATTATCTCCTGTTTTTTTAGAAAGGTCTTTCGCTTCATTCGTATTTTTAAGAATAAGCTCCGAGCTTCTAATAATTACTTTTTGTTGAGAAAAGAAAGAAAGAGAATCTGCTGCTTTGCCTAAACCAATGTTTATAATTTCTTTGGCAACATCAGTTTCTATATGATTTAATTCATCCATAATGATATTGCTACTCTTTATTACAGGCTTTATTAACTTTTTCAACCAGTCCTTCAGGAGTAAAAGGCTTAACAATGTAATCTGCAGCTCCTAGTGCCATTCCTTCATCTACCACTGATTGTTGCCCAACGGCACTAATCATAACAATGGTAGAACTTATGCCTTCTTCTTTTAGTATTTTAAGAATATCAAGGCCAATCATATCAGGCAATACATTGTCTAAGGTTATCACATCCGGTTCTAACTCTAATGCCATTTCAATAGCTGTTTCACCATCGCCAGCCATTCCTACTACGTTGTAGCCTTCGGCTGATAATGCAGTGTTGATTAGTGTTCTCATGTATAATGAGTCATCAATAATTAGTACGCTCTTGGTCATAATATTTTTTGGTTAAGGATTATTGACAAAATTAGGTAATAATTTTTATTGGTTCTATACAATTTTACCACGATATTTTATTGCACAAATACCTATTCAGCACTAGGTGTAAATACTTATAATGTTTCACTATGAACTTTACATTGGTGCTGAACTTCATAAGCTATTGAGTAAATAGACATAATTTTATTTGCAGCATTCAATTTAATAGCTTCTTTGGGCATTCCAAAAACAATGCAGGTTTTTTCGTTTTGTGCGATGGTAAAAGCACCTGCATTTTTCATTTCTAAGAGGCCTTGGGCTCCATCATTTCCCATGCCTGTCATAATTACGCCCACAGCATTTTTGCCGGCATAACGCGCAACTGACCTAAATAATACATCAACCGAGGGGCGATGCCTGTTTACCAAAGGCCCTTCGATTATCTCTACATAATATTTAGCACCACTTCGCTTTAGCAGCATATGCTTATTGCCAGGCGAGAGGAGTGCCTGCCCACGCAACACGGTATCTCCGTTTTTGGCTTCTTTAACGGTAATTTTACACTCCTCATTTAACCTGTCGGCAAATTGTTTGGTAAACATTTCAGGCATATGTTGTACTATTACTATGCCAGGGCTATCTAATGGAAACGATTCTAAAAAAGTTTTTAAGGCCTCTGTGCCTCCTGTTGAAGCCCCAACGGCTACTATTTTTTCGGTAGTTTTAACCAAGCTAGCAACACGGCTATTTGGCTTAGCCAACATCGCATCTGCGGTTAGCTTTGGCTTTACCGATTTTGGAGCTCTTGCCAGTCCTACTCTTCTGCGATGAATTACAGCATGCGAGGCAGCTTTTACTTTATCTACTAACATAACTGATGCTTCTTTTCGCTGTTCGGGCGTATGCAGTTGAGGTTTTAAAACAACCTCTACCGCACCACTTTCGAGGGCACTAAGGGCTGTTTCGGTGCCTTTAGAGGTGAGGGTAGAAATAATTATTACAGGAATAGGGTGCTGTGACATTATTTTTTTGAGGAATGTAATGCCATCCATTTTTGGCATTTCAACATCTAAAGTAATAACATCAGGTACTACATTTTTAATTTGCTCTACCGCCATATAAGGGTCAGATGCAGTGCCTACTACCTCTAATTCAGGGTCTGAATCCAAGATTTCGGTGAGCGATTGACGAACAATGGCAGAATCATCAACTATTAAAACTCTTATTTTACCCACTTTGCTTTGTTATGTATTTCATTAATACTTCACCGGTAGAAGTATTATAATTTAATTTTCTCCCCTTATGGCCACCCAAACTTTTGGCTACTATTTTAATTTTTAGTTCACCTAAAATTTCTTCAGCTACTTTTATATTTCTTTGCCCTACACCCATACTGTGGTCTAATTGGTTGGCACCCCCAAATACTTTGGCTACAAGGTTTTCTCGTTTACAGCCAAGTTGCTCCATTTTTTTAGTGAGGCTTTCAATGGCAATATTGCCATATTTTGGTGATGCAAGCTCTGAGCCGTTCCAAAAAGGCAGCATGTAATGATTTATGCCTCCAATGCCCGTAGTTTCATCAAAAAGGCAAACAGCCACGCAGGAGCCCAGCACGGTAGTAACCATATACCCTTCTTTTTTTATAAATAGGGTAGAAGGATAGAGGTAATACTTCGGTATGGTAGTAGGGCTATTCAATTACTTAAAATACTTCACCTTCTGAACTGTCATCGTCTTCAAAAAAGAACACATTTCCACTGTCTGAAAAGCTATGAATACCGTCTTTTTCGGCAATAGGTATTGAAATACCCATACTGCAGCCTTCGCCTATAATGCACGCTACATTTACTGAACCTTGTAAAAGCTCTACCTGAGCCTTGGCAACTGTTAAACCAAGGCCATGGCCTAAGTGGCTTTTGGTTACGCCTGTTTCGAGCTGCACAAACCGATCAAAAATAACCGTGTAGTCTTTTTCATGCATGCCTATTCCTGTGTCAATTACTTTTATATTCAGTTCCTTTTCATTTTCAACTGAGATATTTAATTTTAGTGTTCCATTGTCCTTGTTATACTCAATTCCATTTGACACAAGGTTTCGAATAATGGAACTTAGCATTCCTGCATCTGTTATAAACTCTAAATTTTGTGGGCAGTTTATTTCTATCGTCAGGTCTTTTTTTTCTATCAAATGTTCAAATTTACTCAGTACCCCTTTCGAAAGGGATTCAACATCTACATTGCCAAAATGAGGTTGCAATTCGCCAGCTTCTAGCTCGGCTGCTGTAAATATATTTCTTAACTGAAAATCTAGGTTAAATGCTTCTTGATGTATTAAACTAGAAGTGTATTTTACTTGTTCTAAGTCGCCAGGTTTTTGGCTAAGTTTAGCCGCTAAGCCTAAAATAGAAGATAGCGGATTATTGATTTCGTTTCTAATGTTAGAGAGAAACTGTGTTTTTACAGATTCTGATGCTATGAGTTTTTTATTTACCTGCTCAAGTTGTTCCATAAGCCGTTCTTGCTCACGAACTGCCATTCGATTTTGCTCAAACCTTTCGCTGAGCTCGTCAATAATTTGTTTGTCGGTAAGTTTTTTCATGGGTTTATCAATTTTAAACGGGCTTTAGTGGGTTTAATGTTTTAGGGCGTGTGCTTATAAATGGTAGGTGCTATTTGAGTTACAGGAGCTTTTATGCCAGTAGTTGACTCCGAGTGACCTAAAAATAAATAGCCTCCGGGCTTAAGTTTGGCGCACAACGCATTTATTACTTGTTCTTGTACCGCTCTATTAAAGTAGATGAGCACGTTTCTGCAAAATATTAAATCAAAATCGTTGGGTATGCCTACTAAAGGTGCAATTAAGTTAATAGTGCGATAACGCAAATTTTTTTGTAAAATAGGAGCTACTTTAACCGTTTTATTCGCCTTATTTTTACTTTTCAAAAAGTATTTCCGTTTTATATGAAGCGGGATTACTTCTACTCTTTTTTCATCATAGATACCTTTGGATGCTTTTTGTAATATTTCGGTAGAAATATCAGTACCTAGCACCTCGTAGCTAAACCCTTTGTTTTTTTCAATAAACTCGTTTAATTCTATGGCAATGGTATAAGGCTCTTCGCCACTGGAGGCTGCGGCACTCCAAATTTTTACATGGTTTTTTTGTTGGATAAAATTGGGGAGAAATTCTGTTCTTAGAAAATCGAAGTGGTGGGGTTCTCTGTAAAAATCTGTTTTATTGGTTGATACCGCATCAATAAAAAAAGATAGTTCATGTGCTTGCCCTGCATCGCTAAAAAGGAACTCGATGTACTCGGTAAAATTGGCTAGTTTATTTACTTTAATCCGCTTTTGAAGCCGTCCCTCCAACAATACTTTTTTAGAATCAGGCATTTGAATGCCATAATTACTATGAATAAACTGCCCTAATTTTTTAAATTGGGGTACAGTTAATTTGGAGGTGAAAACTTCATTAGCGGTTGTCATTTATGCTATTAAGTACATTAAAATTTTTCGTACTCATCATCTTCGTTGCCATCAAGCTTAATTTCAACCCCTGTGTTTTTTTGGGTTGTAGGTGTTGCAACTTGTGTTGTTTCGGTTGCGCTAGCCACTTGTGGTGTATTTATAGGTTGATGAGCCCCTTCTTCTGCGCCTGAATTTGTGGCCAAAATCCCTTTTCGAATGGCCACTTCATCAATTTTAAAGAATGAAATTGCCTCTTTTAATTGGTTTCCTTTATTACTTAAATCATCTGCATTATGTGCAATTTCTTCAGAGGCTGACGCATTTCGTTGCACAACATTGTTTAGTTCTTGCAAGGCATTATTAACTTGTTCTGCTCCAGAATTTTGCTCTTTACTTGCTGCGGTAATTTCTTGCACAAGTCGAGCGGTTTTATCTATATTAGGCACAATGGCCTCTAATAAGTTACCTGCTTTTTCTGAAATTTTAAGGCTAGAGCTTGTTAAGTCATTAATTTCATTTGCTGCTTCTTGGCTACGTTCAGCTAGCTTTCTCACTTCAGCGGCTACTACTGCAAACCCTTTGCCGTGTTCACCTGCTCTTGCTGCTTCAACCGCAGCGTTTAGGGCTAGCAAATTAGTTTGCCTTGCAATTTCTTCGATAATAGAAATTTTATTAGCAATGGTTTTCATGGAGTCAACCGTTTGTGCCACTGCTGAATTTCCTTCTTGAATATCTTCGGAGGCTTGAATCGCAATTTTTTCGGTTTGCTGAGCGTTTTCGGTATTTTGTTGAATGTTGGCCGACATTTCTTCCATAGAAGCAGCTACTTCTTCGGCAGAGGCAGCCTGCTCAGTAGCACCCAAAGAGGTTTGTTTGGAACTCTCTTTAATTTTAGCACTTGAGGTGCCTATAGAATCTGATGTGGCAAATATTACTCCGATTGCATCTTTTAATCTATCCGCCATAATTAAAAATTGGTTAATCATTTCTCCAATTTCATCGTTATTCGTTACCGAAATTTGCTGTGTTAAGTCTCCATTAGCCATTGCCTTAATAGTTTCAATGGCTTCTCCAACTCGTTTGGTTATGCCATTGGCAATAATTAAAGCGATAATAACGGCCAAAATAAATACCGTGATGCCTGAAATTATAATGGTGGTTTTCGATTGATTAATAATTTCAACTGCTTTAACAGTGGCTCCTTCGGTAGATTTAATTCCAATTAATCTACTTAAACTTTTTGATAAGTCTTCAGATTGTAATCCAATAGTACTCATAATGTCTTCGGCCTCAAACATTGTGAGGGGGTCGTTATAGCTTTCAAATGAAGAGAGCGACTCCATAACCGATTTTTGCAAAGCTACTACTTCATCAAAACCGGCAATAATAATGGTGAGCGAATCCCTGGTTTCGGGCGACCAGGATTCCATTAAAGTTTCGAGCTTACTTTTTGTTTCGCCATATTTAGTATCATGGATTTCGATAAGTTTTATTTTCGACTCTTCTAAGGTGCCCACATGCACCCAACTAAAGGTATATTCTTTCGACTTTGTAATAAGGTCTGCCAGTTCGTCAAGGGTAACAATATCATCACTTTTACCGGCATAAAGGTTCGAAATAATATCTTGCGAATTATTAACTGCATTATATACAAGTGCAGAACTGGCAATGAAAGTGAATACTAAAATTGCAAAACCAATAATTAATTTGGCTTTAAGTTTTAGATTTCTGAAAGGATTAATCATTATAACTGTGTGTTTTTAATTTTCAATTGTTTTTAGTTCAAAAACTTTATCCGAATTCATAAGTTGAATAAAGCTGTCTTTTACTTTGGCAACACCTTTTAAAAAGGCGGGGTTAAACGGCAGGTCTAAACTTACCGCACTGTTAATGTCTTCGTCAGCAATTTCAATAATATCAGTTACTGAATCTACAATGGCGCCAACCGACATCTCTTCCCCATCCACATTAACATCTACTACCATTACGGTGGTTATTTTTTCGTCTAGTTTTGATGTATCAATATTAAATTTTAGGCGAGTATCTACTACGGGTAAAATGCTGCCTCTAATATTAATAACCCCTGCTAATAATTTATCAGAACCTGGTATGGGGGTAATAATAGGTACATCAAGTATTTCAACCACTTTGTTGGCATCTAATGCCAGTTTTTCTTTACCAAGCGAAAATGTTAAGTAAATATTAACAAAACTATCTTCTAAGGCTATTTCTTCTAATGTTTTTTCTGTTCTAGAGTCTCTGGATTCTTTGATGGTTGCAAGCTCATTTTCGGTAAATAATTTATCAATATCTATCAACATGATAAACCGTTCGAGGTAGCGGGTAATTCCTCTAATATAATCTGTGTTATGGTCGCCTACCTGAGGCACTTTTTCAATACCCTCTTGGTTAAAATGCACTACTTCTAATACTTTATCAACCATAAGCCCCACCTCAACGGCTCCGTCTTCTGTTTGGAGTTCGAGTACTAAAATGTTGCTTCTGTCTCCTTTTTTTTCGTTTAAATTAAGCCATCGTTGAAAATTAACAATGGGCAAAAGTACATCGTTATGGTAAATGATGCCTTCTAATAAACTAGAAGATTTAGGTACTTTAGTAAGCTCGGGGCTTTCAATAATTTGATTAAGGTTGCTCAAATTAACGCCAAATAGCTCATTGTCTATTTCGAAAGAAAGGTAGTCGTTGCTAAATGATATTTCGCTCATAATATGGTTACGTCTTCTTGTGCATCTACATATTTTCTAATCAATCGGTTGGTGTCAAATACCAGTGCAATGGTGCCATCGCCCAAAATGGTGGAACCAGATATATAATCTTGTTCTTTAAAATAAACACCCAATGGTTTAATTACAGCTTGGTATTCGCCCACAATATGGTCGCATATTAGAGCCACTTGGCTTTTGCCGTTATTAATTACCACAATTTGTTTTGGTATATCTTCATTTTTTTTGTCTGTAATTTCAAAAGTTTCACGTAAGTTGATGTACGGAATTTGATTATTATTGAGTTCTAAAATTTTGGTAAAAGTATTTACATCTTTGGCATTGCGGTATGTATAGCATTTATCAATGGCTGCCAGTGGTATTATATAAGATCCATTGCCAAGTTCTACCAATAGGCCATCAATAATGGATAGTGTTAATGGCAACGAAATAGTAAGGGTTGTGCCTTTATTTACGGTTGACTCAATATCAATTTCACCCCGTAAGGTATTAATATTTCTTCGTACTACATCCATACCAACTCCTCTGCCCGATACATCCGTTACTACTTCGGCTGTTGAAAATCCGGCATGGAAAACTAGATTAAAAATTTCTTTTTCTGAAAGAACGGCATCTTCTTCAATTACTCCCTTTTCTATGGCTTTTGATCTGATAATTTCTGAATTTATTCCTTTGCCATCATCTGTAATTTCAACATTTACATTGGTGCCTGAGTAGTAGGCTTTTAGTACGATGGTTCCCTTATCAGGTTTGCCCAAGGATGCTCTTTGCTCTTTGCTCTCGATGCCGTGATCCAGGCTATTTCTTAAAATATGCATTAGAGGGTCGGTGAGGCTCTCAATAATGGTTTTGTCGAGTTCTGTATCTCCACCCTCGGTTATAAATGCAACGTCTTTATCCAGTTCTTTCGAAATATCTCTAATCATTCGTTGGAAACGCCCAAACATATTTTTGATAGGCACCAGAGTCATACCAAATGCAATATCTCTTAACTGGCGCGATAGTTTTTCAACATTTTCGGTAATTACTTCCAGTCCGGGGTCAGCTTTTTTATCCGTATGTAAACTTAATGCTGCTTGTGTGGTAATAAGCTCGCTTACAAGGTTCATTAGTTCATCTAATTTATCAGACGATACACGAATACTTGAGGAGGCTTTTTCTTTGGTATGTGTTTCTGCCATGTTTTTGGCAACCTCTTTAACTTTACTGGCTAGTGATTTATTTTTAGTTTTTTCTTTAGTTACTGGTTCTTCTGCTGCCTCTTCATCTGTAAGATTAAGAGAATTTATATCAAAAGGAGCATTAGCTAGTTTAGTGGTTGTTATGATGTTCTTTATTTTTTTGTTAGCCAATAGGTTTGTGTCACTAATTTTATCAACCGAAACAACCGAGTTGGCTTCTACAAATACAAACACTTCTTTAATTGCATTTGTAGTGCTAGTTGAAGAGAGAAAAATGCTCCACCCTGTAACACAATCGGTAGGGTTTAGGTGGGTAATATCGCTTACCTTATCGGTGTAAGGGAGTGCGATGCAATCTCCTAATGAATAAAGTTCATCTATTAAATATAAAGGGTTATTGCCATCATTTACAATCGATTTACCTGGCTTAAAATGGAGGTGATATGTTTTTTTACCATCTTGTTTTGTTTTTATAGTTGTTTTTTCTTTAACCTCGGTTGAGGTTACAAGATGTTCTTCTCCTGTAAAGGCCAAAATTTGAGTGGTTAATTGCTCATGCTTGTCTTTATTGGCTTCATTAGCTAGTTCATGGTCTTTAACAATTTCTTTAATATGATCCATAGATGCCAGTGTAACATCAATAAGCTCTTTAGAAACCTGTTGCTTGCCAATTCGTATTAAATCATATACGGTTTCGAGGTTATGTATAAACTCTGCTATATTGATAAACCCGAACATGCTGCTATTACCTTTAAGGGTATGCATAATTCTAAAGACCTCTTCAATAATGCTTTTTTCATCAGGTGTATCGTCTAGTTGAAGCAGAGCATTCTCGAGTTTATCGAGTAACTCACTGGCTTCTTCTAGGTAAACGGCTTTCATATTATCCATTAGCGAACAAATTTTTTAACAACCCCTAATAATTTATCTTCTTCGAATGGTTTTACCATCCATGCAGTAGCTCCTGCTTCTCTAGCTGCATTTTTTTTCTCCAACTGCGATTCGGTTGTAAGCATAATTATAGGTATATGCTTATAGCTTGGGTTTTTTCTAATGTTTTTTACCATGGTAATGCCATCCATAATGGGCATATTTAAATCGGTAACCACAAGTTTAACCTCTGTGCTTAGTTTGTCGAGTCCATCTTGCCCATCTCTGGCTTTAATTACATGATAACCAGCATCTATAAGATTGCTACTAATAAGCTCTCTTATACTTTCGGAATCGTCAACTATTAATAACGTATTTGGCATAATCAGGCGGCTTCTTCTTTAAACATAAGCAATCCAAAACCAGCCCTTTCTACTATAATCTTCATATCAAAAGGCAAGTCCGAATCTACTTTAACTTTTTTATCACTATAGTAATTAATAAACAGGTTTATCATTTGTATAGGAATTATATCCAACTGAGTTATGTTTTGCAATTGAATGTCTATGATGTCGTAATCTGTAAATGTTGTTAATAAACAATCTTTAATCGAATTGGCTTCTGTTAAACTAAGCGAGCCTTCGAAAATTAGTTTGGCTTTTCGAACGGTTTTTCTTCGTGATGGGATTAACTTGGCTGTGGTAACAGCTCCTTTTTTACCTCCCAAAATTATTTTCTCATTAAGATTTACTCCCTGTTTAGGGGTTGGAGTGTCAATAGGATTTTTCGATTTTTTAATAATTGGGTTCTCTATTTTTTGGGGTGTAATAACCTTAGGAGTTATGGTTTTTTTTACGCCAGTTTTCTTTTTAGCTGCTATTTTTGGGGTAGCTTTTTGCTTTGGCACAGCCTTAGGCTTCGCCTTTGCTTTGGTTTTTTTTATCTCTTTTGCAGGGATAAGCGAATCTTTTTTAATTCTTTTTAAGTTATTTCCTAAGGCCATTTTACTTACTTATTAACAAAAATTCATTTCCAAACGCTTGGTAGTCTTTTGCACTGTTTGAGCTTGGTGCATAGTTAATAACACTTTTGCCAAAAGAGGGCGCTTCTGCTGCCTTTACATTATTTCTAATGCTAGATTCAAACATTTTTATATCAAAATTTTCCTCAATGTACGCTTTAATTTCGTTGCTTAATTTACGCCTTTTATCGACCATAACAGGTAAAATGCCTAAAATTTTAAGCTTAGGGTTTAAGTTGCTCTTTATTTGCACAATGGTAGAATAGATTAAATCAAGCCCTTGTAGGCTTAAAGCAGTCATTTGCATAGGAATAATTACCTGATTCGATACTGTTAACGAATTGACTGCAAGTAAGGAGAAAGAAGGCGGACAATCAATAAGTACATAGTCGTATTTTCTAAGCCCGGTTAATGTTTTTTTTAATTGCAGTTCGCGTTCCTCAATTTGTGCAATCGAAATTTCAATATTAGCTAAGTCGATAGAAGAAGGAATAATGTCAAGCCCTTCCTCTTTAAGGTGTACGATTGCTTCTTTGGCTGCAACATCGCCCATAAGTACATCGCCAATGGTATGGTTAAATTCGTTTATTCCGAGCGAATAGCTAAGATTGCCCTGTGGGTCTAAATCTATTAGAAGCACCTTTCTTCCTTTTTGGGCTAATACAGCACCCAAACTTATTGCCGTAGTGGTTTTGCCCGTACCTCCTTTTTGATTTACAATAGAAATAAACTTCATTTGACTAAAATATTAATAATGTGCAAATTTACAATCATTAATTTATTATTAGTATTGAAAAAACGAATGCTGGAGGTGGGTTAGGTTAGAGGTGTTTTGTTATTTAAAATTTTGATGCGAATGAATTAATAGAGGTCTCCATTAGTAAAATTTGGGGGTTGTACATTTTTTTAAATTAAACTGGA
>JALSJD010000182.1 GCA_026989535.1 Cyclobacteriaceae bacterium | reverse complement strand
AATATCCTTTTGGGATTTCCTCAACGATCGGCTTACCGCAGCAGGGCAAATTAAATATCTGCCTGATTTACTCGCCCAAATGCCTGACTAAAATCCTTCAATTACCTGCAACTATTGAGAAGTTACACGTTTTTCAAGAGGCTTACATGATTGAAGAGTTGGGCTTTCTTGAAAGCTCAGGAATGATTTATAGAAAAGCACTTGAATTTGTAGTTAAGGATTTCTTGAATCTTTTATTGCCAAAATTTCAAAATATTATATCCCGAAAAACAATTGGGGGAATAATTTCCCACTTTTACAAAATAGAGAATGATGACTTAATGCTACAACCAAAGCCAAATTTTGATAAAATAAGTGAAGAATTAAATACAATAAGACTTCTGGCTAAAAAGATTAGGAATACCTTTAATATCGGTAATGACTTTTCGCACTACGAGAGAAGGTTGATGGACTTTACTTCAAAAGATATGAAATCAAATATCTTACAAATAGCTGAGTTTATAGACCACTTATTAGAAGAAAGGAAACTCCAAACTAAAAGAAAAGAATTGAATAATGAATTTAAAAATGACAGATTAATCTAAGTACTAATCACAACATAGGTGAAAGTTAAAGCAACCAAGATATATTGTAATGATATTTTATCAAAAAGGACAATAACCTTAATTCGGCTATTGCCCCATTTGTAGTAATTATAATTTTTTAGTCATAACAGTATTTAACCCAAACCAAAGCAAGTAAGCTACCAAGAAAATGATCATTCCGTAAATACTTGTAATTGAAGATACTTTAAGACCTGATGCTAAAATGGAAGGGGAAATGGTTCCAACTTCTGCGATATAACTGAACGCTTGAAACAAACCGAGAAATTGACCAAGAAACCCCAATACTAACGCAAATAGACCTAATGATTTGATTACACCAATATGACTGTTTAACTTTTCCATATCCCCCTCTTTAGAAAAAATGGAAAGTCCATTTTTTATGGCAATAATTAAAACCACCAAGAAAACTAGAGAAAGCATGCCCATAAACAATACTCCTCCTTCATTAAAATAAGTTAACATAACACTTTTGTTTTTGTTGAAAATAATTTCTTCAAAAGTAGAGTCTTCAATGGGTCAGTATCAAGGTAGAATCCAAGCCGAAACTTGCATTTCATCGACAAATTGTGCTTCCTAATTATTTTTAGCCCAATTTAGACACAAACTATAACTATGAGACCCATAAAACAATTTCTATTTTGGTTCATCACCGTGCTTATTCTAGTTGCGCTTTTTGGAGAACCTTATGGGGGCTATATGGTCTCATTTTATTTTGTTTCGTTTTTATTGCCTGTAATAATAGGTACATCTTACCTATTCAATTCATTTCTAGTTCCTAATTATTTACTTAAAAAGCGATATGTAAAATTTGGAATCTACACTTTTTATACCGTCATCATTTCCTTAAACCTCGAAATGCTTATTATATTTTTAGCCTTTGCGATATTGGCAAATTACGAATACAATAATATGGTGCCCGCTGCTACTAATATTTTTGGCCTAGCCATTACTATGTATTTTGTGGTGTTGGTTAAAGCATTTATGCTCCTTGCAAAATCATCGGTATCCGAAAAAGAAAGAATCCAATCGCTCGAAGAAAAGCAAAGCCATTTAGAAAAGGGATATTTGATTGTAAGAGCTAATCGTAGAAATATAAAAGTGCTTTTAGAAGATGTTTTATATATTGAGAGCCTTAGTGATTATGTGAAAATTAATACAATTTCAGAATCACCCATTATTACCAAAGAGAAAATTAGTGTGATAGAGCAAAAACTAGTTAGCCCATTTATTCGAATTCACCGATCTTTTATTATTAATACGGATAAGGTAGAATCGTTTTCAGTTGATTCAGTAATAATAAACGCTATTGAATTGCCCATTAGCAGAACATACAAGAAAGAAGTACGTGATTCTCTTACAAATAAATAATAACATCATTACTACTGTTTCTGAACCGTACCAAAAAAAAGCAATCTATTTACATACATGTTTCGTGCAAACAGATTGCTTCACCCCATATACATTATTGAGCCCACTCCGAAAACAGGCAATTTTCACAAAAAGAGTTGTTTTGGATAAAATTTTCATTTTTCGAGATTCGGTAATGCTTGAGTATTAGCTAATTGAGAAAGATGGGAATATTGCCAAAAGAAACTTTTTTGGTTTTGAGTGTTTTCGGAGTGGACTCATTATTAAAAAATTTTAAAATTTATGTTAGGGTTACCATTGACAGATCAAAAAGGGGATGCCGGAACAGGTCCGGCAAAGCACATAAAAAGAACGTTTCCCCGCACTTGTTGCGGGGTCTCCATTTTTAAGGACGGGACAGGACATATTTTCTGTCATCTACCTCCGCTGATTCGCCAACTGGTCGGATTCCGCTCTACCATTAACTTTACAAATGAATTACTTCGTCATACGCTGCTGCAGCGGCTTCCATCACCGCTTCTGACATGGTAGGGTGAGGATGTACCGTTTTAATAATTTCATGACCTGTGGTTTCTAACTTACGCGCAGCTACTACTTCCGCAATCATTTCGGTTACATTAGCTCCAATCATATGAGCACCCAGCCATTCGCCATATTTGGCATCAAAAATTACTTTAACAAAACCTTCGGGTGCGCCTGCTGCTTTGGCTTTGCCTGAGGCTGTAAACGGAAACTTACCCACTTTAATATCGTAACCAGCATCTTTAGCCGCTTGCTCGGTATAACCTACAGAAGCTACTTCGGGCGATGCATAGGTACAACCTGGTATGTTATTATAATCTATAGGATCAGGATTTTGACCTGCAATTTTCTCCACACAGGTAATACCTTCGGCAGAGGCTACGTGTGCTAAGGCTTGCCCTTTTACTATATCGCCAATGGCGTAAACACCCGGTATATTGGTTTTATAATAATCATCTACCAATACTTTTCCTTTATTGGTGGCAACACCAACATCTTCAAGGCCGATGCCTTCAATATTGGTGGTAACCCCAACTGCAGAAAGCACCACATCGCACTCAATTATTTCTTCGCCTTTCTTAGTTTTAACGGTAACCTTACAACCCTTTCCTTTGGTATCCACATTAGTAACTTCGGCAGAAGTCATTATGCTAATGCCAGCCTTTTTAAACGAACGGCCTAATTGTTTGGATACATCAATATCTTCTACAGGAACAATGTTGGGAAGATATTCTACAATGATTACTTCGGTTCCAATGGTATTATAAAAATAAGCGAATTCAACCCCAATGGCTCCTGAGCCTACTACCACCATCTTCTTTGGCCGATCTTTTAAAGTCATTGCCTCACGATAGCCAATAATTTTTTTGCCATCAATAGGCATAGTTGGTAGTTCGCGTGAACGGCCCCCCGTTGCAAGTATGATATGGTCGGCAGTATAATCAACGGTTTTACCATTTGTTTCTACTGCTACTTTTTTACCTGCTTTTAGCTTACCAAATCCTTTAATTTGAGTGATTTTATTCTTCTTAAAGAGATATTCAATACCATTGCTCATAGCACCTGCCACATTTCTGCTGCGCTTTACCATACCCGTAAAATCGACCGAAGCATCTTTTACATTAATACCATAATCACTTGCGTGCTGAATGTACTCAAACACATTGGCGCTTTTTAATAGGGCTTTGGTGGGGATACAACCCCAGTTAAGGCAAATACCACCTAGTTCTGCTCTTTCTACCACACCTACTTTCATGCCCAATTGTGAAGCACGAATTGCGGCTACATAACCACCAGGCCCACTGCCTATTACTAGTAAATCATATTTAGTATCTGCCATTATATTCTATTTTTATGTCTTGATTGATTCCCTTACGCATAATTTGTTTCGGAGAACGAAAGGTGCAAAGTTAAAATAATTAACACCTAAAAAAATAGATTTAAAGGCTCCAAATTTAGTTTTCTAGTTGCCATTGGTATCATGTAGATTATCTCATTAATTTTGAGGACTTAAATTTTATACAGATGAAATTACTCGAAGGAAAAACGGCACTAATTACAGGTGCATCAAAAGGAATAGGCAGAGCCATTGCATTAACTTATGCAGACCACGGAGCCAATGTGGCATTTACCTACCTATCTAGTGTTGAAAAAGGCGAAGCCTTAACGGCAGAACTGGAAGCCAAAGGAGTTAAAGCCAAAGGTTTTAGATCAGATGCGTCTGATTTTGCGGCAGCAGAGCAACTAATTGCGGAGGTGGTAACTGAGTTTGGCTCGTTAGATATATTGATAAATAATGCAGGCATCACCCAAGATAATTTGCTTATGCGAATGAGTGAGGAGATGTGGGATCGAGTAATTAATATAAATTTAAAATCAGTGTTTAATACGGTAAAAGCGGCTAATCGCACCATGATGAAACAGCGAAGTGGCTCTATCATCAACTTAACTTCGGTGGTGGGTATTAAAGGAAATGCGGGGCAATCGAATTATTCCGCTTCCAAAGCAGGCATTATTGGTTTTACTAAATCTATTGCCTTGGAGTTAGGCTCCAGAGGCATTAGAAGCAATGCCATAGCCCCTGGGTTTATTGAAACTGAAATGACTGATAAACTTGATGAAAAAATGGTGCAAACCTGGAGGGATGCCATCCCTTTAAAACGAGGCGGCACCCCTGAAGATGTGGCTAACCTTGCCGTATTTCTAGGTTCAGATATGTCGAGTTATATAAGTGGGCAAGTGCTACAAGTGGATGGTGGAATGTTGACTTAAGGACACCTCTATTAATTACAAAATTTAAAGCTCAAGTGTTAATTGCCCTTGGGCTTTTTTTTGTTCTCCTTCAAAATTAGACAAGCTAATGCCTAGTAACCTAATTTTATGATGTGGGGCTAACACTCCAAGTAATAGTTCTTTCGAGAGTGCTTCAATTTGAATAGATTTTTCAATGCCGCCCACAACGGTTTTGCTGCGGGTGATTTGTGTAAAATCTGCAAATTTAATTTTAACTGTAAGGGTTTTAGGAACACCTCCAGATTTTGACAGCCTTTTTATGACTGATTTTGCTACATTTTCTAATTTTTCTAAAAGGATGGCCTCCTCACTATAATCCTTGGTAAAAGTAGATTCTGCGCCTAGCGATTTTCTTCCTCGTTGAGAAACAACGGGGCGGTTATCAATGCCTCTAGCCACATTATAAAAATAATGACCAGCCTTTCCAAAAGATTTTACCAGCTCTTTTACAGATTTTTCTTTGAGGTTGGCTCCAGTAAAAATTCCTTTGGCTTTCATTTTGGCAGCCGTTACCTTACCAACGCCAAAAAACTTTTCGATGGGTAAGCTTGCAACAAACGATGCCACCTGGTGCGGCTTAACCACATAAATCCCATCTGGCTTATCCATATCAGAAGCTATTTTGGCCAAAAATTTATTAACCGAAACTCCGGCCGATGCCGTTAGCCCTGTTTGTTCTTTTATTCTTGCTTTTATTTCAATGGCAATATCAGTGGCAATGGCAATATTTTTTTTATTATGGGTTACATCCAAATAGGCTTCATCCAACGAAAGAGGCTCAATTAAGTCGGTATAGTCTTTAAAAATTGTGCGAATTACTAACGATGCTGCTTTGTAAGCACCAAATCGATGTTTTACAAAAATTAAATTGGGGCATTTGCGTTTGGCTATTTTGGATGACATAGCCGAATACACACCAAACTCTCGGGCTTCATAACTTGCAGCTGCAATTACGCCTCTTTCTCCATCGCCTCCTACAGCTACTGGCTTGCCTCTTAGCTCAGGGTTATCGCGCTGCTCAACGGAGGCAAAAAAGGCATCCATATCAATATGGATTATTTTACGGATTAAGGGTAATGATTTAGTAGGCACAAGTAAAGTTACGAAGAAGTTACAAGTTTTTATAAACCATTTACTATCATCCGAATAAAAACTCACCTTAATTTAAGCTTAATGATGCTTTTTAAGCTAATTTAGTACTTGCTCGGATGACAGTATGAACCAATTAAGATGTTGTACAAATTACAATAAAAAAGGCTAATTTTTTAGCTAACATAAATATGAACACAATCCTTGTTTTTGGATTATTAATTGTTGCAGGCCTTATTTTTGGAAAGTTGGTGAGTTACATTGGCCTTCCAAAAATAACAGGCTACCTATTTGCAGGCATTCTGCTCGATCCTAATATTACAGGAATAATCCCTCCAAATTTTCCTAGCCTAACCAATGACGTTTCTAATTTTTGCTTGGCCTTTATTACTTTCGAGGTGGGGAGTACCTTATACCTGCCTAAACTAAAAGCACAAGGAAAGGCACTTGGGCTAATGACAATTTTGGAGGCGTTGCTTGCGTTCGCATTTGTTTTTGGTGGTATTTATGTAGCAAGCTTCTTTTTGTTACCAAGTAATTTATTGGCATTTGCAATTCCATTTAGCTTACTAATTGCAACCCTTGCCAGCCCTACCGACCCATCGGCTACGTTAGCCATTGCGCACCAATATAAAGCCAATGGGCCTGTTTCTTCTACCATTATGGGTATTGCAGCTTTTGATGATGCCGTAGGTCTTTTATTATTTTCGATTGGGCTAGGGCTTGCTAAATCAAGCATTGGTTCAGAGTCTTCTATTGGAGGAAGCGTTATTCCTTCTTTATTAGAAATAGGCGGAGCCGCTATAGTAGGTGCTATTGTGGGTGTAATTTTTAATTTTATTTATAAATTACTAAAAAGCACAAGTAAGGGAGGCGTTAATGCCATTTTACTAGGGCTTATTGCCTTAGGTTATGGGGTAAGTAGTTGGCTCGAATTTGATGCACTTATTACTACCATGACACTTGGTTTTATGGTAACAAACTTTAATACAAAAAGTAAAGCCATCTCAGAGGTGCTAGAAACATATACTGAAGAAATTATTTTTATTTTATTCTTTGCCCTTAGTGGATTGCACTTAAACCTAAGGGGCTTTATGGATGCTGTGCCGTTTATTGTAATATTTGTTGCGCTAAGGTCGTTGGGTAAATATACAGGGGTAATGATGGGTGCTATGCTTACTAAACAACCCAGTGTAATCAAAAAGTTTGTGGTGGGTGGTCTCATTCCACAAGGAGGCATTGTAGTTGGCCTGGCTCTGTTTATTCAGCAGATTGAAGCATTTAATGCCTTTGGGGGGTTAATGCTTAATATTATTATGGGTACCACTATTTTACACGAAATATTGGGACCAATTATAGCCAAAGTGAGCTTGCGCAAAGCAGGAGAGATAAAATAAGCAACGCTGGTTCTGCTTACCTTACTATATTTATAGTTCGGAATCACTGGGGTAATCGAGCATTTTTTAATGAACATAACGAACTTTATGGCTTGCTCTTTGGTGTATTTACCTGAAAGAACTTCTGTTACTATTCTTCGTTTACTCTGCTCACTTAGTGCTTTACTCTTTTTTATTTTTGTCAACCTATTTCAGGACGTGGCCTCCTGTCCTTTTTTTCTCCTAAAAATTCACGAATTTTACACCTCACCTAAATACTTAAATAGATGGATAATAAAACCATACTCACCTACATAGAAAATAATAAGCAACGCTTTTTAGATGAATTATTCGATTTGCTAAGGTTGCCTTCGGTAAGTGCCGACCCTAAATTTGCAGGCGATGTACGCAAAACAGCCGAAATGGTAAAAACAAGGTTACTTGAAGCAGGTTGCGACCAAGCCGAATTAGTAGAAACACCCGGTCACCCTGTGGTGTATGCCGAAAAAATAATTGACCCAAATTTACCAACAGTAGTGGTATATGGCCATTACGATGTACAGCCGGCAGACCCCTATGAATTATGGGATTCGCCTCCTTTTGAACCGGTTATTAAAGACGAAAAAATATATGCGCGTGGTGCTTGCGATGACAAAGGTCAAGCCTATATGCACGTAAAAGCACTGCAAACAATGGTTGAAACCGAATCGCTTCCTTGCAACGTAAAATTTATGATTGAGGGCGAGGAAGAAGTGGGCTCTAGCAATTTAGAAACGTTTGTAAAAGAGAACAAAGAGAAACTGGCAGGCGATGTTGTCCTTATTTCGGATACTGGAATTATTAGCATAGATACACCCTCTATTACCGTGGGTTTGCGTGGGTTAAGTTATATGGAAGTAGAAGTAACAGGCCCAAATAGAGATTTGCACTCTGGTATTTATGGCGGTGCTGTGGCCAACCCTATTAATGTATTATGCAGCATGATCGATTCGTTAATAGATAAGGATGGGCATATTACCATACCAGGGTTTTATGATAAAGTGGAGGAATTATCTGCACTCGAGCGTGAGGAAATGAATAAAGCCCCTTTTAACTTAGAAGAGTACAAATCGGAAATTGGCATTGGCGATGTGAAAGGCGAAAAAGGGTTTACAACCCTTGAAAGAGTTGGCATTAGACCCACACTAGATGTAAATGGAATTTGGGGTGGTTATACAGGCGAAGGAGCCAAAACCGTATTGCCCTCAAAGGCCTATGCTAAAATATCTATGCGGTTGGTACCCAACCAAACCAGTGATGAAATTACCGAGCTATTTACAAATCACTTTAATTCCATTGCTCCAGATTATGTTACTGTAAAAGTTACGGCACATCATGGCGGTGAGGCATCCGTGGTAAAAACCGATTCGTTGGCCTATGGTGCAGCAAGCAAAGCATTTGAAGAAGCCTGGGGTAAAACGCCAATACCTACACGTGATGGTGGAAGCATTCCGATTGTCGCCTTATTTAAAGAAGTACTAAAAGTAGATGTAGTACTCTTAGGGTTTGGGCTCGATTCAGATGCCATTCATTCGCCTAATGAGCATTACGGATTGTTTAATTATTTTAAAGGCATCGAAACTATTGCGATGTTCTATAAGCATTTTGTAGAAATGAAGAAATAGTCTTTAAAACTCAGTACATTAGCTTATCGCTTTAGGGAATCGCTCAATTTAGGTTTAAGCAAAACCTGTTATATTTGAGAATCTATCCAAAAAAAATCGTCACTCAGAGGGCTCTGCCCGAAGAGTCTCTTTGTTGAGATTCTGCCCGAATACTCGGGAGGAATGACGTATTAAAAATAAACATGAAAAAAACACTTCTGTTATTATTTTTCTTGGCTTCTTTTATAAGTCAAGCTCAAATTTTACAACCTGCCGTTTGGGAATACGAACTATCCACAGGCGATTTTAAAGTTGGAGACGAAGTTGACCTCCTATTTAAAGTAACCATAGATAAAGGATGGCATTTATACTCTTCCGACTTTGACCCTGAATTAGGCCCAATGGTTACCACATTCACTTTTACCCCTAATAATAGCTACGAGCTGGTAGGTGAGTTAAGAGCTATTAACCCAAAGAAAGGCTACGATGAGATTTTTGAAGGGGATTATACTTATTTCGAAGGCAAAGGTGAGTTTAGGCAAACCATTAAAGTACTATCAGAGAACCTTCATTTCGAAGGAAATTATGAATACCAAGTATGTACAGATACCGATGGCAGGTGCATTCCGTTTGACGAAGATTTTTCGCAAACTAATTTTGGCTTAACTCAGGTTCAAAAAAAAAGTGATGTTGAAATAGCACCCAAAAGCATCACACCTTCCTCATCCACCTATGTGGAAGAAGATATTACGAAGCCCGAAGACAAAAGCCTTTGGGCTTTTATGTTATTTGCCTTTGTTACAGGCTTAATTACCTTATTAACTCCTTGTGTATTTCCTATGATACCTATGACGGTTACGTTCTTTTTAAAGGAGCACGAAAAGGGAGGTAATGGAAAGCAGAAGGCATTAATATTTGGGGCTTCCATCATATTTATATTTACGGTATTAGGCACCCTTACAGCCGTATTATTTGGGGCTGATACCCTCAACCAATTGGCTACTCATTGGATTCCGAATGTAGTCATCTTTATCATTTTCTTCGTTTTTGCTTTATCATTTTTGGGGTTATTCGAAATCACTTTACCTCATCAATTAGTAAATAAAATTGATGCTCAAAGCAATAAAGGAGGTATGATAGGGGTGTTTTTTATGGCATTTACGCTTGCCTTAATTTCGTTCTCTTGTACTTTTCCAATTGTGGGTAGTGTGTTGGTGCTATCTGCACAAGGAGAATTTATTAAGCCCATTTTAGGAATGCTTGCCTTTTCGTTAGCATTTGCACTTCCGTTTACTTTATTTGCCTTTTTTCCTGCTTGGTTGCAAAAAATGCCCAAGTCAGGTGGTTGGCTAAATTCGGTTAAGGTAGTACTAGGCTTGGCCGAATTGGCTCTTGGGTTAAAGTTTTTAAGTGTAGCAGACCAAGCCTACCATTGGGGTATTTTGGATAGAGAAATCTATTTAGCTTTTTGGATTGTGATTTTTGGAATTATGGGCTTATACCTGTTGGGCAAAGTTCGATTGCCACACGATAGCCCCATGGAGCATATAGGCGTTTATCGTTTACTTATGTCAATCATTACATTTACGTTTGTGTTATACTTAATACCCGGTATGTGGGGTGCTCCGCTAAAAGCGCTTTCTGGTTATTTGCCACCCATGAGTACCCACGATTTTAATTTAGCCGAAATACGAGGAGGAAGCACCTTTGAGCCCACCAATATTTGCGAAGACCCTAAGTACGATGAGTTTTTACATTTTCCGCATAAACTGCAAGGCTATTTCGATTATAAACAAGCCCTTGCTTGTGCCAAAGAGCAAAACAAGCCGCTATTTATCGATTTTACAGGACACGGATGTGTTAATTGTAGAGAGATGGAAGCTCGTGTGTGGGCAGACCCTAAAGTACTCAAGAGGCTAAATGAAGATTTTGTACTCGTAGCTCTTTACGTAGATGACAGAACCACCCTACCCGAAGATGAGTGGTACACTTCTACTTATGATAATAAGGTTAAAAAAACGATTGGTAAACAAAATGCTGACTTTCAAATAAGCCGGTATACTAATAATGCACAGCCTTTTTATGTGATTATAAATCAACAAGAAGAGCTTATTATTCAACCTAGAGGATACGACCTTAGCATTGAAGGGTTTGTGGGCTTTTTAGAGGAAGCCAAACGAAGGTATAAAACAGGGGAGAATGTAAGTAAGAGTCTGCTAAAAAACCCCCAAGCACAATAGATACGTCCCAAATTGCTATCGGAATGGCAAAAGACGTATAATAATCCTTGGAGGTAAAGCCAAATTTTTGTGTATTAACAAACCTTTGTTCAACCCTAATATGGGCTATTTAGTGCCTGTCTATTTAGCCAAAAATTTTAGCCCTGAGGGTTTCGATTTTTAGCAAAATTACACTAAAAAATTTGTTTCGTTGTTTTTCAGATACGACACTAATCAGCTCTGATTTCTTAATAATATTTTTTAAAGCATTGTGAGTTTCTTTACAAAACTTTGGATTGCTTGTGGTTAAAATATTAAGCACGTTGTGGGTGATGTTGGCAACTTTTCGGTCGCCCATATCAAAAAAAATGGTGTTGTCGCCAATGGTTATGTCATTGCAATACAACTTATAGTTTTCTTTATCTTTAGTAGAGGGGTGTACCATTGATGTTTTATACCCTAACCCAGCGTCTTTTTTAATATGCAGTATAAGTTGTTTTAATTCCTCAAAAATGGATTCGAGCAAGTTGTCATCCTTAAAATATCCGCAATCGTAATAAAACTCGATTTGGTTAAGGGTGCTATTTATTGATTCTTTATTCCAAATTTCGATGGACGGAATTTTAAGATAGGCTCCCCTAATCTGGATTCCGATTTCAAAAATAGAGTTGGGCAGTAACGATGGGTCATAGGTATCACCACTAAATTTGGGGTCTTCTAAAATGGTTTTATACCAAAAAAAGAGCTTGAAGGCTGTTATTTTCGAGTACTCAAAATATTGAACCAACGGCAAGTCTTTAGCCATATAAATTAACGCTTTTTTATCAAAACTTGCTACCAGTTTAAGGTTTTCAAGAATTGAATTAAAATAGGCCTCAAAACTAATATTGCCATTTATGGATCGGTAATCAAACGAAACGTTATGAAGGTCGTTTCTAAGTAATGAATCAAACGAAATATGATACGCTGTACCAAGTTTTAATAGCTCTTCAATAGAAAGCAGCTTTTCTCCCCTAATTCTACGGTAAGCACTATCGTTACTAATACCTAGCTGCAAAGCCAACTCATCTACAAAAGAAGTGTCTTCAGGAAGCAAGTGTTTGATTTTTTCAAAAATCCTATCCTGAATATCAATGGCGTTTGGCATAGTATAAAGGTATGAAATCATTTTTGCATTTTTTGCAAATCTTATTTTTTGAGTTGCATAAAATGCCAAGGGAATGCAATACTTAGCTTCTAAATTTATAGTATCATTAACATGATATCTTGCCATGAAAAAACTTATACTATTTTTAGTCATTGCTTTTTTAGCCTCATGCTCTCCCCTTTATTATGCACCTAATGCACCAAATGTTCCTCTATTTCAAGAAAAGAATGAATTGAGTGCAGCAGCAGCTTTTAGTTGGGGCGATGAAATTAAATCTATTCAGATACAAACTGCTTATGCTTTCGATTCTTCAATGGCTATTCAGGTAAACGGGATGTACTCAATAAGAGATGAGAATTTTTACGGAACCTATTTGGAAGGAGCCTTTGGGCTTTTTGATAATGTTTCCAAGAATTGGGTTTTTGAAGGCTATATTGGCTTTGGAGCAGGTGATATATATCGCGAATATCAAACGCCTTCCTGCTCCACCACCTCTAGGGCTGAACAAGGATTTAAAGCAACTTTCAACAAAATATTTTTTCAACCAAGTATCGGCTATACCAGCAAGGATTTTGAGTTTGCATTTACCTATAGGTTAAGTGTATTGAGTTTTACTTCTGTTTCTTTAACAGATCCTTCTAATATTAGCACGAGTATTTATTCTTTTTGTAATACCAATAATTTAAATGATGTAAGAGATAAATCACACTTGTTGTCAGAGCCAGCAGTAACACTTAGGTTTGGAGTGAGTAGAGGAGTAAAAATCCAAACCCAGTTTGGTGCTTCGAAAGTGCTACTTTCAAGAGATTATGAGCCAAAAATATATGCAAATGTTGGTTTGAATATTAATCTAAATATTAAAGATTGAGTCCACTCCGAAAACTGACATCTTTCATAAAATGGGCTATTTTGGATGAGATTTTTATTTTACGAGATTCGGAGATGCCTGAGTATCAGCTAATTGAGAAAAATAAAAGTAACTTCTCAATAGTTGCAGGTAATTGAAGGATTTTAGTCAGGCATTTGGGCGAGTAAATCAGGCAGATATTTAATTTGCCCTGCTGCGGTAAGCCGATCGTTGAG
>JALSJD010000181.1 GCA_026989535.1 Cyclobacteriaceae bacterium | reverse complement strand
TTAATGCAATACACACCCATAGGGCGGCTGCCTTCGTGTAATAAAAGTTGCCCTTTTTTGTAGATATTACACGTTTTATTATTGCTTAATGTTTCTAAAGACTCAGAACTTATGTCTTTAAACCTGCACATTGCCTTGTTATGGCAGCGGTGCAAGAGCCCACCACACGTAATACTAGCTTAGGCAAAAAAAACATTATCTAAAATTGCTCTCTCTATAAAATGTTTAGTACTAGCAGAAGTAAAATTTACACTCAAAGATGGATTTATTATTATTTCATTTTTATTGACAATAGATGGCACTGGAGTAAAACTAATAGTAACGTATGAAGTCGTTTGATAAAACTCCAATCCATCCAAATCAATGCCAGCTACTGGGCTATTACTCGCAAATTAGTAAGGCGTTAGCATAGGGTAACTTTTTGCCAAGGGGTCAACAGATAAAAATTTTCCTATCCTTGGCTTGTAAATTCTAAACCCATAATCGTAATGGGTACTGCCCCTCTCTCCGTTGCTATGCCATTGAATCCATATCGGGAGGCTGCCTCAGAGTCCCCTGCGGGAGACGCTGAGGGGTCTGCTCCGCCTCCTGGGCCTCCTCATGTTTGTGTTTTTTATATAGGCTTGGCAGCTGGAATGCGCTCTTTTAACAGGAGTGATGCTAAACTCCCCTCCCTTATCTTCATCTAATGGGCTTATAACAACAGAAGGCTCGTTCTTTTAGGTTTCACTAAGCTGCCTAGATAGCTGTAATAAATAATCAAATCAGTTTTCAATATTGCTCTTACCTAAAACTATTGGGAGTAGTTTTTTTTGTATCATTGTAGGCAAACTAAGGCGAAATACCTCGAAAGCCAATCAATTTCCTATGAAATCAAAACACATTTTAGTATTACTTGTAAGTGTACTGTTGGTCTCTTGCAATAAGGACAAAGAGCAAAAGCAAGCACCACCTTCTGAAATTAAAGTGGTAGAAGTAATTCAAAAAGATGTGCCTATTTATAGTGAGTTTGTTGGGCAGGCCTTTGGACTGTATGATATACCTATAAGGGCAAGGGTAGAAGGTTTTTTAGAAGGCATTTATTTTAAAGAAGGTGAACCTGTAACAAAAGGGCAGTTGTTATATGCCATAGATTCGCAACCGTTTCAAGCAGAAGTTGCTTCGCAACAAAGCAAGGTTGCAGAAGCACAATCTCTTTTAGTAAATGCAGAAAAAGAACTGAACAGGTATAAGCCACTAGCAGCAAAAAATGCAGTAAGCCAAAGCGATTTAGATGCAGCTCAAGCTACGTATGATGCCGCTTTGGCTTCTGTAGAAGCCGCTAAAGCTACTATGAGAATGTCTCAAATTAATTTAGGTTACACCAAAATGAAATCCCCTATACAAGGGATAATTGGTAAAACCGAAGCTAAGATTGGTGAATTTGTGGGCAGAGACCCTAACCCTGTTATCCTAAATACAGTATCAAGAATAGATACCATCCGTGTTCAGTTTTTTATTACTGAAGGGCAGTATTTACAATTAGCGAAAGAGTATGGCAAGGAGTTAAAAGAAAAAGGTAAAAACCCTGAGTATGAAAATAAAGTAAAAATAAACTTAATCTTAGCTGATGGGGAAAATTATCCGCATTATGGATTTATAGATTTTATTGATCGAAACATAGATTCTTCAACGGGTTCATTATTAGTGCAAGCCAG
This sequence comes from Cyclobacteriaceae bacterium, assembly GCA_026989535.1. Taxonomy (GTDB): domain Bacteria; phylum Bacteroidota; class Bacteroidia; order Cytophagales; family Cyclobacteriaceae; genus JAKISE01. The sequence continues at coordinate 11,754 of JALSJD010000181.1, read as the reverse complement.
TTTCCCTAACCCTAAAGAACTATTACGTCCCGGGATGTACACCAAAGTGAAAATCCCTATTGAAAATGTTAAAAATGCCTTATTAATACCACAACGTTGTGTGTCCGAATTGCAAGGACAGTATTCTGTTTATGTAGTAAATTCGGAAAACACCATTGAAGCAAAACAATTAAAAATTAAAGCTAAAATAGGAGATTATTATATTATAAAAGAAGGTCTAAAGGCAGACGATAAAGTTGTGCTGGAAGGCCTGCAAAAAGTAGGTGCTGGTATGGTGGTTATTCCTGTAGTTACTGAGTTTCAAAGTCAATCCTCAGAGTTAGAATAATTATGGAGGAGAACAAAGGAAACTTTTTCGTGCATCGCCCAATCGTGGCGATGGTAATTGCCATCATAATTGTTATTGTTGGTGGGGTGTCTATGATAGGGCTGCCCATAGAGCAATATCCTAATTTAACACCACCCATAGTGGAAATTAGAGGCACTTATACAGGTGCTAATGCTATTAATGTAGAAGAATCTGTGGCCACACCATTAGAGCAAGAAATAAATGGCGTTGATAATATGATTTATATGAAATCGACCAACTCCAACGATGGCACTATGACCATCGAAGTTTCATTTGATGTGGGTACAGATCCTGATATGAATACCGTGCTATCTCAAAACCGTGTATCGGCAGCATCGGCTAAATTGCCTCAGGCAGTTACCAAGTTTGGCGTTACCACTAAAAAATCGTTGCCCAATATTTTAATGTTGGTAACCTTAACTTCTGATGGTAGATACGACCAGGATTTTTTAGGAAATTATGCCCTCATCAATATCAAAGATCAACTGGCAAGGGTTAAAGGAATTGGCAGAGTTGATGTAATGGGTGCTGCCAATTATTCGATGCGAATTTGGGTTAAGCCCGATCGTCTTTCACAAATGGGGCTCACCGTGCCCGAAATTATTAATGCGATTAACGAACAAAATTTAATTGTACCAGGAGGTAAGTTTGGGGCAGAACCGGCTCCTTCTGGCACAGAATTTACCTACACCGTACGTTTGCCCGAGCGGTTTAACTCGCCCGAAGCCTTTGGCGAAATTGTGGTAAGAACCCAAAAAGATGGTTCGCAAATTAAATTAAAAGACGTAGCAACTGTTAATTTAGGCGTAGAAACCTACAGTATGATACCGAGGCTTAATGGTGAAACCGCTGCGATTGTGGCACTGTACCAGGCACCGGGCTCCAATGCAGTTGAACTGGCAGCCAATATTATTAAAGAAATGGAAGTGCTAAAACATAGCTTTCCAGAAAGTATAAAATACGATGTGTCGCTCGATTCTACCGCACCCATTACCGCAGGTATTAAAGATATTGTGGTTACACTAATTATTGCTTTGGTACTTGTTGTGCTGGTAGTATTTATTTTTATTCAGGATTGGCGAGCTACTCTAATTCCAACTTTAGCAATACCCGTTTCACTTATTGGGGCATTTATGTTTTTTCCAGGATTAGGGTTTACCATTAATGTGTTGTCGCTTTTAGGATTGGTGCTAGCCATTGGTATTGTGGTTGACGATGCCATTGTAGTGGTAGAAGCAGTACAGGTAAATATTGCCAAAGGCATGAAAACCAAGGCAGCCACATTAGACGCTATGGCCAAAGTAACTGCTCCGGTAATTGCAACCACATTGGTGCTTATTGCAGTGTTTATTCCGGTGGCGGGTATGGCAGGCATCACGGGCTTATTGTACCAGCAATTTGCCATTACCATTGTGGTTTCTGTAATTGTATCATCGGTAAACGCCCTCACCTTAAGCCCTGCTCTATGCTCTTTACTTTTAAAAGAGCCAAAACCTTATGGTGGGCCATTAGGGTGGTTTTTTGGTAAGTTTAATCAAGGAATGGACAAAACCACAGATGGGTATATGAGCTTTACCAATATTATTACACGTAAGCTTAAGCGAAGTGCCATCTTTATTGTAATAATGAGTGTAGCAGCCGGTTTTTTTGGCAGCTTAGTACCTAGCGGCTTTATTCCGGAGGAAGATATGGGGTATTTTATGGTAAATATGCAGTTGCCCAATGCCGCATCTATTCAGCGTTCTGATGTAATTGCCAAGGATGTTGAAAAAATATTAATGGATTTTGAAGAAGTTAAATTTGTAACTACTGCCACAGGTTTCAGTATTTTATCAGGAGCTATGACCTCCAATACAGGTTTCTTCTTTGTTTCCTTAAACGATTGGTCTGAGCGAGAAGCTACCGCAACTGAAATTGTAGCCAAGGTGAACCAAAAACTGGCCGTAGCCATAAAAGGGGCACAAGTGTTTGCGTTTGGGCCACCTGCCATTCCAGGTTTGGGCAATGGTTCGGGGTTTAGTATTATGTTGCAGGATAAGGGTGGTAACGACCCCGGATACTTGGCAGCCAACACCATGAAATTTATTAAAGCCGCCAATGAACGCCCCGAAATTGGCAAAGCGTTTACTACTTTTCAGGCAAATGTGCCTCAGCGTTATATGGATATTGATAAAGAGAAAGCATTAAAACTTGGTATTAAATTAAACGATTTATACACCACGGTAGGGGCTTTTATGGGCGGTGCTTATGTAAACGATTTTACCCGTTTTGGCAGACTGTATAAAACCTACATTCAGGCAGAGCCTGCATACAGAGTAGATGAATCTCAAATCAATAATTTCTTTATCAAAAATAACGAAGGAAACATGGTGCCACTGGCTACCGTAGCTACCATTAGGCCTATTTCCGGTCCAGACTACACCACACGGTTTAATTTGTACCGCTCGGTAGAAGTTACAGGAGGCCCGGCAGATGGATTTACCTCGGTTCAGGCCAGAGAAGCCTTAAAAGAAGTAGCGGCAGAAGTATTGCCTCAGGATATGAGCTATAGTTGGAACGCTATGTCGTTTCAAGAAGAAAAAGCTTCCGGCTCTCTAATGATGATTCTTACGTTTTCCTTATTATTCGTATTCTTAATTTTGGCAGCTCAATACGAAAGTTGGTCGTTGCCATTTAGTATTTTATTAGGTACCCCCTTTGCTATTTTTGGTGCGCTATTTGCACTTTGGGCATCACGTTTATTTAGCCCAACCTTTGAAAATAATATTTTTGCCCAGGTATCTTTTGTGATGCTGATTGGTATGGCTGCTAAAAATGCCATTCTTATTGTGGAGTTTGCCAACGATGAATTTAAAAAAGGGCTAAGCCTTTTTGATGCCGCCATTGCAGCCGCCAAATCACGGTTCAGGCCTATTTTAATGACGGCCTTCTCCTTTATTTTGGGGGTGTTTCCACTGGTGGTGGCCACAGGCTCTGGGGCAGAAGCTCGTAAAGTAATGGGTATGGCTTTGCTTGGTGGTATGAGTATGGCCACCTTTTTAGGTGTGTTTTTATACCCAATGCTGTTTGTGTTTATTGGCAAAATTGCAGGGTACGAGAAGAAAAGAGATTTAGAAGCCCAACTTTTAGATAATTAATACGATGTTGAAAAGAAAAAAAGTTATTAGTTATATAGTTATCGGGTTAATAGGTGCAATAACAATTAGCAGTTGCAAAGTAGGGCCCAATTTTGAAAAGAGCGATGTGCCAACAGCCGCCACCTTTAGGTACGATAGTTTGCAGGCAGATACCGTTGTAAACCTGCGCTGGTGGGAGCTGTTTAATAATAAAGAACTCGATTCCTTAATAATAATTGGGCTGCAAGAAAATAAAGATGTACTGCAAGCGGCAAGCAGAGTGCAGCAAGCTATGATTAATGTAGGTTTTACTAAAGCCGACCAGTACCCTGGGTTTGGGGTTGCTGCACAGGCAAATCTGGGCAATATAATAGGCGGTCAGCCTTTAAGTGGCGATGCAGGTATTTACGTAGCAGGAGTAACCTTAAATTGGGAAATTGACTTTTGGGGAAAGTTCCGTAGGGCAACAGAGGCTGCAAAGGCAAATTTTGTAGCATCTGATTATGCCAGGCGTACCATTCAAATTGGTTTAATTACAGCCATTACACAAACCTATTTTCAATTATTAGATTTTAAATGGCGGTTGCAAATAGCAGAAAACACAGTGGTTTCACGCCAGCGTGGCTTACAAATTATTTCTGATAAATTTGAAAGCGGCATAATACCTAAAATTGATTTGAATCAGGCGCAGATACAATTAAGCATTGCCGAGTCTAGTGTACCCTTTTACCAAAGAAATGTAGCCACTACCGAAACATCTTTGGCAATCTTGCTAGGAAGGAATCCTTATTCAATTTTAAATGAATTAAGTTTAATGGATCAAGAATTTCCTGCCGATATTCCTTCTGGAATTCCTTCTACCTTACTCGAACGAAGACCTGACATAGTTGCAGCTGAAAACAGATTTCATGCAGAAACTGCCAATATTGGAGTAGCCGAAGCACAGCGTTTTCCTTCGATAAGCTTAACAGGTTTAGTAGGAGGTGCGGCTACACAGCAATTGTCGTCAGCAGCCACGGGTGGCTTTGCTTGGAGTGCAAGTGCAGGTTTATTGGGGCCATTAATTAACTGGGGCAAAAATAAGAAGAGAGCTGAAATTCAGCGTGAGGTAGCCTTACAATCAGCTTACGATTATGAAAATACCGTAATTCAGGCCTTTAAAGAAGTAGAGGATGCTTTAATAACCATAAGCACCACTAAAGTTGAATTGGCTGCACGCAAAAGGCAGGTTGAAGCAGCCATTAGTGCCAGAGATTTATCATTAGATAGGTATAATGGTGGGGTAACAAGCTATTTAGAAGTAATTGAAAACGACCGCTCTGCATTTGATGCCGAATTGCAATACTCACAAGTGATGCAGCAATTGCTTAATAGCTATATTTTATTATATAAAGCACTAGGAGGAGGTTGGATTACCGCAGAGGAAGAGCAAGCGGCTACTCAAAATCAAACAAACTCTAATAAAATGAATTAAAAAGTTATTTCGTAACTCACCCATTAAAGCTACCTTTTTAGCCACAGCCTGCCTGAACTGGCAAGGCAGGCGTAGCGAAGGCACTAAGCCTCCAAGTTTCACAAAATTTTATATGTGTTAAATTAATACTTTGTGGTTCTTTTAGTCCTTCTGTCTTGGTGGCTATGTTTTTTCGGCTGAATACGTTATTTCCAGCAAAAATTTTTTTGGTTGTTGCACACTTTTTAAGGGTTATTTTAATAAAATAAATTATATGTCTAAAATTTACTGTAATTTTAACTATATGGAAGACCTCCTTTTTAAATATAGAAATAATCATCAGCCGGAGAGTGGTTGTTTACTTATCTCTGAGCCTCATTTACCTGATAATAATTTTGAGCGATCGGTAATATATTTATGCGAACATAATGAGAAAGGAAGCTTTGGGTTGGTACTTAATAAGCCTTCTGACTACACCTTAAATGAGTTGATGCCTGGCATTGATTTGCCCTTTTCGGTTGGGGTTGGCGGCCCTGTTGAAACCAATACATTACACTATTTATACAGAAATGCTCCGCCCATAGAAGGAGGACTGCAAGTAGTAGAAAATATGTATTGGGGTGGTAACTTTGAAGAAATTATTTCTTGGGCAAAAGAAGAAGAGTGCGAAAATGACCTGTTGTTTTTTGTGGGCTATTCTGGCTGGACAGAAGGTCAGTTGCAGGAGGAAATTGACCGTAATTCTTGGATTGTTTTTCCTGATGCAACAGAACAATTAGTGTTTAATACGCATAAAAAAAACTTATGGAAGGAAGTATTGAAAGAAATGGGAGGTCGGTTCTCTGTTTTTGCAAATTATCCGGCTGACCCACGCTTAAACTGATAGTTTTAGTAGCTTTGCAGCTCCAAGTAATTTATTTTATGATTGAAAACGAAGAAGTAAACGGTACTGAGCAACCCAGTTCAGTTAATAAAAGCGCAGAGGCGTTCTTAGAATCTAAGGCTATGAAAGAGAAGAATGAAGAAGAAATTGAAAATGCTATCGAAATTAGTGATAAAGAAGTATCTGCCGATGCTGAACCATCTGTAGTAGAGGTAGAAAAAGTAGTATTAGCAGAGGAGAGCAAGGTAGAGGAGAGTAAGGAGAAATCTGAAATTGAAAAGGGAAAGGAAGAGGAAGAAGAGGAACCACCTAAAGCTAAGATAGAAGACAAGGCTGCGTTAAAAGAGGAAACTAAGCTAGTTGAAAAAAAATCGCCTGCTCAGCAAGTAGATGAGTTGGCGAAGGAAGATTTTGCCAAATACACCAAAGAGCAATTTGTTGAGCTTATTAAAAAGTTAGCCAAGCACGATGACCCATTTTATGCAGAGCGTTACTTAAAACAAATAGAACCGCTTTTTAGTGAAATAAAAAAAGCAGAACTGACTGAAGCCAAGGAAGCTTACATAAAAGCGAATGGGAACGAAGAAGGGTTTAGCTTTAGGGTGGATGAACTTACCAATCGGTTTGATGCTAATACAAGACTAATTTATGATAGAAAACACGCTTTTAGTAAAGACAGGGAAGCACAACGCCAAGCAAACTTAAAAAAAGCAGAAGAAACACTTGAAAAACTACGTTTTTTTGTGGGTTCTGAAGAATCTAATGCCAGTTTTAATAAGTTCAAAGCGATTCAAAGCGAATGGAAATCTATTGGTGATGTGCCAGGCAGCCACTCTAAAACGTTATGGGCTAATTTTAATGCACTTGTTAACCGTTTTTACGACCAACGGAGTATCTATTTTGAATTAAAAGAACTCGATCGCAAGAAAAACTATGAAGCAAAGGTAAAAATTTGTGAAAAAGCAGAAGCTCTTTCTGGTTTTGAGAACTTAAAAGAAGCTATTAATACGCTTAACGATTATCATTACGATTATAAACACCTTGGCCCTGTACCTCAAGAGTTACAAGAAGATCTTTGGCAACGGTTTAAGGCAGCCTCTGATAAAGTATATGAAAAAAGAAAAGAATTTGTTTCTGATTTAAAAGTTACCCTTCAAGAAAACCTTGCCAAAAAAGAAGAAATTGTTGCTGTTATAAAGCCCTTTGTAGATTTTACCTCGGATAGAATTAAGGAGTGGAATACAAAAACGAAAGAGCTACTTGAGCTACAAAAAAACTGGGAAGCAATTGGTGGGCTACCAAGAGATAAATCAAAAGAAATTAACAAACAGTTTTGGTCAAGTTTTAAAACATTTTTTCATAATAAAGGTAATTTCTTTAAGCAATTAGATGCCGAACGAAAAACCAATTATGAAGCTAAATTAGCTTTGGTTGAAAAAGCGGAGTCTTTAAAAGAAAGTACTGACTGGTTTAAAACCGCTAACGATTTTAAAACGCTTCAACAAGACTGGAAAGCCATTGGTCCAGTGCCTGAAAAATTTAGAAACGAAGTATATGCTAAGTTTAAGGCTGCTTGCGATTTCTTTTTTAATAATAAGCGTACTAACTCTAAAGATGAAGAACAAAGCTATAAAGCAAATTTAAACCGTAAAAAAGAGTGTATTGCTCATATTAAAGAGTGGACAGCCGAGGCAGATTTACACCTTGAAGATTTTAAGAAAACCACAAAAGAATTTGTGTCCATAGGCTTTGTGCCCCGTAAGGAAATTGGCACAATCAAAGATAGATTTGCTACAGCAGTTGAAACATTTATATCTGCCTTATCTGCAGATGATGAAGTAAAAAATACACTTCGAGTAGAAATTGAATTTGGTGACTTGCTAGGTTCTAAAAATGCTGAAAAAGCCATTTACGGCAAAGAACAAAATATTAGAAGACAGGTTCAACAACTTGAAAATGATGTAGCACTTTGGAAAAACAACCTTGAGTTTTTTGCCCATTCAAAAAATGCAGATGGTTTACGTAAAGAAGTAAACGAAAAAATTGACAAGGCTGAAGCTCGGGTGCAAACGTTAAAAGGGCAGTTAAAAATGCTTAGATTGGTATAAAATAAGCCGAAAAATAGCAGCAAGGCTTAACTTTAATAAAGCACTCGTACTTTAATAGTGCCTTCAATTTCTCTAAGTTCATCAATCATTTTAATAGGGTATTCTTTGTTAATATCAGTAATTACATACCCAATGGTTTCGTTTGTTTTTAAATGCTGGCCTAAAATATTAATTTTTTTATCTGCCAAAATATTATTAAGCTTTGCCAGTAACCCAGCCGTGTTTTTGTGAATATGAATAAGTCTATGCCCATTTAAAATTGGTAATTGCAATTGAGGAAAGTTAACACTGCCTGCCGAATTACCCGTGTTAATAAACTTTATTAAGTTATTAGGCACAAAAGCACCAATGTTAATTTGTGCTTCTAAGGTGCTACCACCAATATGCGGTGTAAGAATAGTATTTTTAGCTCCTTTTAATTCCGATTCAAATGGCTCATTATTACTCTTAGGTTCTTTGGGGTACACATCAATAGCGGTGCCTCTTACTTTACCTGCATCTATGCTGTTTTTAAGGGCACTTATATCTACCACATGGCCTCTGCCAAGGTTAATAAAAATAACACCCTCTTTCATTTTGGCAAATTCGGGGGCGCCAATTATGTTCTTATTTTCTTTTCTGCCATCTACATGAATGGTAATGATGTCCGATACGGCCAATAGGTCATCCAGCGTATCGCAGGGGGTGGCATTGCCCAAGGCCAGCTTTTCTTCTAAATCGAAATAGTACACATGCATACCTAGTGCCTCTGCCACTACCGATATTTGAGAGCCAATGTTGCCGTAACCAATAATACCTAAGTTTTTTCCACGAATTTCAAAACTATTGGTGGCAGACTTATTCCATACGCCATCGTGCATAGCTCTAATTTTATCTGGTAAATTACGCATTAGCATAATTATTTCTGCAATGGCAAGCTCTACCACCGAGCGTGTATTGCTATACGGAGCATTAAAAACAGCAATCCCTTTTTTGGTCGATTCCTCTAAATCAATTTGATTAGTGCCAATGCAAAAAGCGCCAATGGCCATAAGCCTATCTGCATGCGCTAGTACTCTTTTGGTTATAGTGGTTTTAGACCTAATACCAAGTATAGAAATGCCTTTAATGCGTTCGCACAATTCATCCTCATCAAGGCTGGAGGCAATGAGTTCCACATCAAACCCCCCTTTTACAAAGGCATTTTTGGCATTAATATGAACTCCTTCAAGCAAAAGGATTTTGATTTTGTTTTTAGGGTACGAGAGATTTGTCATTAGATATAAAATTTAAAAAATCATTAAAATTGGAGGCAATAAAATCAGCGTGCTTGGTTACTAAAGGTCTGTTTACGTTTTCGGTGTAAGCAATAAAATAATCCGCAAATCCTTCTTTTTTTATTTCATAATCAGTGTAGCCGTCTCCAATTACTATAACGGGCGAAGCTAGCTTTAATTCTTTTACTAACGCAGGTTTACCTTGGTCTTTACATAATGGATTTTGCGTATCGAAACCTGTAATTTCTCCTGCCTGGTTCCACGTAAACGTATTGGCAAACACGTGGCTGCTCTCTATGTTAAAATCTGCCACCACAGGGTCAATAAAATCTTTAAATCCACTCGATATGATGTAAATATTAGCTTTATAGGTATCAAAAAAATGTTTGTTGGCACTAATACTCTTGGATATGTTAGTCTTTAATTGACTTACCAAGCGGTTTATGTCTTCCTTGGTGCCACTCAATATGTTCATTCTTTCTTGCAACGACTGACTAAATGAAATCTCACCACTCATACCTTTTTGAGTAAGTTCGGCTATAGCTGCTAACTTTTCTGCTTTATCTGAGCCAGAAAGTGCAATATCTGCTAATAAATCTAATGCTTCAACTTGCGTAAAAGTACTGTCAAAATCAAAGATAAAGATAATGTTACCGTACATATAGATGTTGAAAAAACATGATTTGGATATCGAGTTAATTAAGCGTGCAAAAGTACTTGATAATGATATAATTACAATTATTATAACCTGCATTATTCATGCGATTAGCTTTGTGTAGATGCAAGGCGTTAAAACTCGAAGATATATCTTTATATTTCGAGGGTTTTGCAACGAAACAGATGCACAAAGATAATTGTAAGCGACACTCAAATTTGAGGTAAAAAATTTGTAACTATTCAGCCGAAAAAACATAGCCACCAAGACACGAAGCCTCAAAGAACCACAAAGTATTAATTTAACACACATAAAATTTTGTGAAACTTGGAGGCTTCGTGCCTTAGTGGCTAAAAAGGTAGCTTTAATGGGTGAATAGTTACAAAAATTTGTTACTACACCTACAAGAGGATAGAAGGAAGTTGAGAACATTACTCCCGATAGCTCAGCGATTGAATGCGGTGAATAATGCGGGTTATTCGGGCGTATATGTATTATAGCACTCTTTTATTTTGTGCAAAAATTCGTAATCGCTAGCGTTGGCAACAAAGTAGTCAGATAGGTTGCAATAGGCCTTAAATCTCTTTAATTCTTCTCCTGCATAGCCTGTTAGTTGCCAAATAAGATCAGATTCGTAGCGGTTTGCAATCAGGTCTTGTATCTCTTTTTGTTGAAGAAGTTCTTCTAGTTTCCTGTTTTGTTTTCCTTCTTTGCTAAGCCAGTTGTATAATAAGCTTATAGGGTTTAGTACACTGGGTTTAACTTCATGTTGCACTCCTTGGTATCCAAACGAAAACGGTGCTGGAATAGGCTTTGGCCTAAACAAATGCTCTGCTCTAGGTTCTTCTTTGGCAATTATATCTACATTTTTAAGGCCGAGGGTAACTGTTTGTAAAGTTATTTTTAGGTAGCTAAGGTCTTTTTGTTGCGATTTTTTTAATGAAAAGTAATAGGTTTTAAATCCTACGGCAGATATTCTAAGCACATGACTTTTATGCATCGTTAATGAGAAAAACCCTCCCATATCTGTAATGGCAAGGGCGTTGGTATTGGTATTTAAAATATGAACGCCATCAATAGGGGTATCGGCAGGCGATGCAATTTCTCCTGATAATAGCAAATACCCACTAGTGTTAATTTGGCCAATGCTCTTTTTAATAGGCAAGAGCAATAGCAAACAAAATAGTAGTTTAAAAATGAATTTATCCTTCATCCTAAATATTTATACCCATAACGTTAACATTATTTATTAAATTTTGTTTGCATAGATTTTGTAATTTAGCCAAATGAAACTCTTTTATTTCATACTACTGATTCTTGCTTCTAATGCCTTGGTTGCACAAGGTAACGACCCCACTTTTGCGCTTACCAAAGGAGACCAAATAGAAGATTTAATGATTCGGTATAATGAATTAGGCGAATTTAATGGTTCTATATTAATAGTTGATAAAGGAGAGGTAATTTATGAAAATACCTTAGGTTTTGCAAATTTTGAAACGGGAGAACCCTTGGATGCTGAAATGCCTTTTTACCTAGCATCGCTGGCAAAACAATTTACCGCTATGGGTATTATGATGTTGGTGGAAGAAAAAAACAACACTTATGTCATTCCTGCGCAGGAATGACGATTTCTATTTTGCTTTTCTTTTTAATCGCAGGGCGATAGCCCTTTTGGTTTAATTCCCCGACCCTTGGGTCGGAACTCCTACTAATACCCCAATGGCTCCGCCTCGGGGTAGTTTAATACAGGTTAGGGAGCTTGCACAAAATGGTTTAAACTAAAACGACAAAATGTTATGCATCCGAAGATTACCTCACACTTTTTTTAATTCTTTAAGTGCCTGATTAATGGCTTTTGTTAGACAAGTAACCCGTTTGGGTAGGGTGTCAATGTTTTTTATAGCTCTGCCATCCGTTTCGATTGACTGCGTTAA
>JALSJD010000180.1 GCA_026989535.1 Cyclobacteriaceae bacterium | reverse complement strand
GGTTATAATAATTTTTTTAACTTCCTTATTTTTTAAAGCTCTAACAGCCAATGCCACCGAAATATAGGTTTTGCCCGTACCGGCAGGGCCCAGTGCAAAAACCAAATCGTTGGCATACACTAAATCTATCAGCTTTTTTTGATTGACCGTTTTAGGCTTAATGGCATTTCCATTGGTGCCAAAAACCAAGGGTGTAATGGCTGAGTTTGATAAATGATGAGATTCTTCTTCTGCCAAGTATAAATTTACGGCCTCTATATCTACTTTTCCGTGTTTTTTATAGTGCTGAATAAGGTTTTCAATTATCTCACTAATTTTAACCAAGTCGTGCGTACTCCCTTTTAACTTAATTTCTTCTCCTCTCGAAATTATTTTACTTTTCGGAAACTTCGTTTTTAAAAGTTCCATATTCTTATTTTCGACCCCTAAAAAGTCGGGCAACGAAATATTTTCTAACGAAATCAGTTTTTCTACCAAGTGTTTTACTTTTATGAGTTGATAAATTAAAATGCAAAGATGTACTTTTGCCTCAAACAAAGCTACATAATTAAACCTAAACGAAGCAGTAATCTAAAGCGATAAGAACCTATACTCTTCTCCTATTTATCTCACCGTTTCGTTCAAGTTATAATCGTAAAAAAGTATGGCCATCATCACATTTACATCCGATTTTGGACACAAAGATGCCTATGTAGCTATTGTAAAAGCCAAAATTCTTTCGTTCGACCCTACCCTTACTATTGTAGATGTGAGCCATGAGGTGAAGCCTTCGAATTTGGCCGATGGTGCTTTTTTGCTGGGCAGTGCTTATAATCAGTTCCCCAAAGGCAGTGTGCATTTGGCAGCCATCGATTCGGTTGGAGCCAAAGGTGATTCGTACATTGCTTTGGTCTTTAACGAGCATTATTTTGTGGGTACTAATAATGGGCTATTGAGCTTAATTACCCAAGAGGAAGATGTAAATGTAGTGCAATTAAACTATAAAGAAAGAAGCACTTTTCCTGCCAAAGATATATTGGCCAAAAATGCAGCAAAACTTGCCACAGGCACTCCACTAGAAGCCTTAGGCAAAAGTGTAGAAAACTATAAACGGCTTATTGGGCGGAGCGTAAGAGCCACAATGAAAGAAATTGCAGGCACGGTTATAAAAATTAACTATTACGGAAACTTAATAACCAACATTAGAAAAACCGTTTTTAACGACATTGCTAAAGGTCGAAAATATGCAATCAAATTTGGCAGGCAAGAAGCATACAAACTAAATAATCAAAGCAATGAAGTAGAACCTGGTGATTGGTTTTTGTATTTTAATCATCAAGGGTTGCTTGAGATAGGGATAAGAAATGGGAATGCCTCTCAGTTATTAGGGCTTAGGTTTGATAGCCCTGTGTGGATTAAGTTTGAGGAACAATAGAGACGTAAGATTTTTAGATATAAGACACAAGACAAATGCTTATACGAATTGTAAAAATGACTTTTGAAACCAATAAGGTAGCAGACTTTCTTGCTGTTTTTGAAGAAAGTAAATTAAAAATATGCAATATGGAAGGGTGTTCTCATTTGGAGTTACTGCAAGACTATAATCTGCCCAATAGTTTTAGTACCTATAGTTATTGGGTAAACGAAGAGGCGTTAAACAACTACAGAAATTCGGCTTTATTTAAAGAAGTGTGGACTAAAACAAAGATTTTATTTAGCGAAAAACCGATAGCATTTTCGTTAAAACCACATACGAAGGTGGACTAAAATATTATCCAATTTTTAGCAAACCATTCATTCAATTTTACAAAAACGATGTATGTTTGCGCTCCCATCTACGCACGGTGTGCTTCGATGGACGAAGCCCAAACATTATTGTGCTTCAATGCAAAATCCAATGCCCAGATGGCGGAATTGGTAGACGCGCTAGACTCAAACTCTAGTGATTGCAAGATCGTGCCGGTTCGACCCCGGCTCTGGGTACTTT